>NZ_JBFAKY010000003.1:0-255641 GCF_040656015.1 Promicromonospora sp. NPDC050249
GGGTGTTGACATGGGTCGGTTGCTCTGAGATCGGTCGGTTGATTGACCGATCTCAGAGCAACGGACCGAAGTCGCGCAGCCGGGCCAGCAAAGGACCGAACTCAGCACCTGCTCACCCGCTCCGCGTCAGTCGCGGTGCCGGCGCCAGGCCTCCCACAGCCGGGCGTAGCTGCCGCCCGAGGCCAGGAGCTCCGCGTGCGTGCCCTCCTCCGCGATGCGGCCGCGCTCCATCACGACCACCCGGTCCGCCGCGGCGGCCTGGCTCAGCCGGTGCGCGACGACGAGGGCAGTACGCCCGTCGATCACCGCCTGGGCAGCACGCTCGAGGCGGCCGGCGTCGCTCGAGCCCGCCTCGGCAGTGGCCTCGTCGAGGACCACGACGCCAGGATCGGCCAGCAGCACCCGGGCAAGGGCGAGCTGCTGCGCCTCGGCCGGAGTGAGCACCGAACCGTCGAGGCGGGTGTCGAGTCCGTCCGGGAGCCGGTCCACGAGCGGCTGCGCGCCCACGACGCCGAGGGCTTGCCGCAGCGCCGCGTCGTCGGCGTCCGCCCGCGCGAGCGTGAGGTTGTCGCGCAGGCTGGCGTCGAACACGTGCACCTCCTGCGTGACGAGCACTACGCCGTCCGGGGTCTCGACGATGCCCGACGTCGCATCGTGCACTCCCGCCGCGAGCGCCGCGAGCGTGCTCTTGCCCGCACCCGAGGCGCCGACGACGGCGACCGTCTCGCCCGGCGCGACCTGGAGGTCGACGTCGACGAGGACCGGGTGGTCGGCCGAGTACGAGTGACCGACGCCGCGCAGGCCGATCCCGGCGTCGTCCGATGCGCGACGCCACGACCGGGCGCCGTCCTCGCCCGAGTCCTCGCCCGCGGTCCCGCGCCCGGCCCCGACGACACCGGTGATCCGCGCGAGCGACGCCAGTGCCGACTGCATGTCGTCGATCACGAACAGCAGCTGGCCGATGGGGTTGAACAGGCGCAGGAACAGCAGCATCGCCGCCGTCGTGCCGCCGATGGTGCCCCCACCGTCCCGCACGACGAAGAACCCCACGACGAGGAGCGCGGTCATGCCCGCGAGCTCTGCGGCGTTGATCCGCCCTGAGAACGCGTTCTGCACGGCGCGGGCGTGCATGGTCCACCGCACCACCGCCCAGGACGCCGCACGGATCCGCACCAGGTGCCGGCCGGACAGGTCGAAGGCGCGCACCGTCTCGATCCCGCGGAGCGAGTCGAGCAGGTGCTGCGCGCGGTGCGCCATGGCGGCGCGCTCGCCCGCGTACAGCCGCGGGGCCCCGCGCAGGTACCGGCGCACCGCGAACGCGTGCACGGGCAGGATGACCAGCAGCGCCAGCGCGTAGCGCGGGTCGATCACCGCCATCCCGCCGAACGTGACGACGATCGTGAAGAACGATCCGGTGAGCGCGGGTACGACGGCGGGGATCGCCTCGGCGACCTCGGCGACGTCGTCCCCCGCACGGGAGATGAGGTCGCCCGTCCCGGCGCGCTCGACCTGCGACTGGGGCAGCCTCAGCGCGGCCGTGACCATGTCCTCGCGCATGCGGGCGAGCATCCCCTCGAGCAGGCGGGACGCCCCGATCATGCCGACGGCGGCGAGCACCGCGCCGGCCACCACGGAGCCGGCCATGATCGCGCCGGCGACCCAGACGGTACGCGCCTCCCCGCCGGCGGTGACGGCGTCGACCAACTCGCCGATCGCGAGCGACGGCAGGACCCCGGCCGCCGCAGTGGCGAGGAAGACGACCACCAGTCCGGCCATGCGCCAGCCGCGGCGGTCCAGGGCGCGCCACATCTCGCGCAGCACCGTGCGCCCGTCGGCGATGGGCAGGCTGTGGTCGGTACTCATCGGTGCTCCCCCGCTGCTGCGTGCTCTCTGGGCTCTACGGGCTCCACCACCCGGTCGGCGACCTGCAGCAACGCCGGGGACCGCGTGAAGATCACGGTCCGCCGGCCCCCGCGCACGCGGCGCAGCCCGTCGGCGATGGCGGCCTCGGTGACGGCGTCGACGGCGGTCGTCGGATCGTGCAGGACGAGCAGCGGGGCGTCCGCGGCGAGCGCGCGGGCGAGCGCCACCCGCTGGCGTTGTCCGCCGGAGAGGGATGCGCCGCCCTCGCCCACCGGGGTGTCCCAGCCGTCCGGCAGGATCTCGGCGAGCTCCCCGCATCCCGCGGCGTCGAGCGCGGCGGTGACCCGGGCGACGTCGGCTCCGGGGAGCGCGACGTTCTCGCGCACCGTGCCGGCGAACAGGTGCGCCTCGTGCGGCACGACGAGCGCGTCGGGCCGTGCGGCGCGGATCGTGTCGAGCAGGGCTCGGGCGGTACGCGCGTCGGCGGCTACGACGACGAGCTCCCCGCCGGGCACGTCCTGGGCGAGCTCAGCGAGCAGGCTCTCGGCAACCTGGCGGTCGGCACCGGCCGGGGCAGCGACGTCGTCCCGCTGCGCCGGTCTGGGCTCCTCCCGCAGCAGATCGAGAAGCCGTGCGGCCGACGCGTTGGCCGACGCCCACAGCGTGCCCGCGTTGCGGGCGAGCGACTGCAGCGGCTCCAGGAGGAACTGCGTGAGCCCGACGACCGTGACCAGCTCGACGATCCCGATGGCGCCCCGCACGGCAAGGATGCCGGCGGCCACCGTGATCGCCGTGACGAACAGCCCGGTGGTGAGGTCCATCGTGCCGACGAACAGCCCCTCGGCCCGGCGCGCCCGCAGGGTGCTCCCGAGCGCCACGCCGCTCGCGCGCCGGTAGCGGCGCCCTGCCTCGGCCTCCGCGTGGACACCCTTGAGCACCCGGTAGCCGGACATGAGGTCGGCGGCCTCGCCCGCGGCGGCGGCAGCGGCCTCCTGCTCGTCGCCGCTGCGGCGGCGCAGCGACCCGCCGGTCCGGTCGGTGAGCCACAGGACCGCCGGTGCGCCGAGCAGGACGGCGAGGCCGAGCGGCCACGAGATGACGAGCAGCACCGTCCCGCCGAAGACGACCGCGGCGAGCTGCCCCACCGGGTACACGCCGATCGCCACCGCGGACGAGAGCCGGCTCACGTCGGAGGTCGCCAGCGAGAGCGCGACGCCGGGTGACGCCGACGCGCCGCGCGACGGCGCCCGGGTGAGCAGGTGCGCGCTCACCATCGAGCGCAGCTGGTGCTGCACGACCAGCGTGCCGAGCTCGGCGAGGCGGGAGCCGAACCGCCAGGAGAACGACAGCAGCGCGAAGTCCGCGGCGAGCAGCGCGACCCACAGCACGAGCTGCGCGACGTCGCCGGTGCTGACCGCCCGCTCGATGGCGACCCCCATGAGCACCGGGACGAGCGCCTCGCCGAGCTGATGGGTGACGCTCAGCGCCGCGGCGGGCACCGTGTAACGGCGCGCGCCGGTCATGACGCGCAGGGTGAGACGGCGGGGCGTGGTGCGCTCGTCGACCCGGATGTCGCGCGTGCGCACGGGTTCGGCGGGCGTCTGCAGCCAGGTCCGGCCCCGGCCGGTGCGGCGGCTCATCGGGCAGTCGGCCCCGTCGAAGCTGCGGGGGCACGGTGGGAAGGCTTGAGGTTCATGAGATCTTTCGGCCGTCAGAGCAGGTGGAGCGTGCCATATTAGGCTTACCTAACCTACACGTTCCGGCACTGGAGGGTGCACGCGCGACTGCACGACGGTGAGCAGCTTCATCGCCGCGTTCCGACGACGGTTCGGTGTGCCTCCCGCGCGGTATGCCGCGGACCTGAGCCGTCCGACCCCCAGTGGCTACGACCGAACCGTGAGGACCCCCTGCCTCACCTCAACAGACGTTCCGGAACTGCGAGATCCTCATGGAGCGACAGCTGGGCGATCGCCGTCGCATCGCCCTGAGCGCAGGTCTCGGCCAGCGTGTCGATGAGCTGGTCGTAGTCGGGACCGGTCTTGCCGGCGTAGGCGTCGGTCATGCGGCCCCACTCGTCCCAGGGCAGCATCTCCTGGTTGCGCAGCGCACCAAGATCGCGGACGGCGTTGCCGCTGATCTCGGCCGGCCCCCAGGCATGGTCCGTGCCCACGACGCCGAACATCTGCGCGTCGACCAGACCGCCCCGGAACCGGGCCCACGCCTCACCGCCGGTCAGGAATTCGTCCGGGGCGAGATCCTCAGGGTGCTCGACATAGCCCTTGCCGAGATGCTCGGTGTCGACGCGCACCCAGCGGTTCTCATCGGCCGCCCAGTACTCGGTGACCCAGTGATCGAAGCCCCGCCCTTCGACGAAGTACGTGCCGAAGCCGCAGCGTGCCCGAGCGGGTATGCCCCGCGCCCGCAAGAACGCACAGGCGAGGACCGTGAAATGCCGGCACGTCCCGACCACCCGCTCTGCGGGCTTTCTGGCGTGGTGCAGCGGAGAGTCGTCGAGAGCCGCGAGCACGGCGACCAGGCCGCTCGCCGTGCGGATGTCCTTCTCCGCGATGCGGTCCGCGCCGAGGCCTGCCGAGGTGGCGTCATGAGGCTGGATCACGAGCCCCTGGGCGACAGCGCAGATCCCGACAGGATCGTCGGGCAAGCCGTCGAGCAGCCGGAGCTGCACCGCATCGAGGGTGGTGAAGAGCCCAGGACGGGAGTAGTCGAGCACGCCATCGGCCATGATCCGGATGCTACGCGGGACCACTGACAGTCGATGTGCTGGTGAGCTGCGGGGCCTTGGCCCGATGAGATGAGCGTTCCACGCCGGGGACCAAAGGGGCGATCATGCGTCGGTGCTGCAGGATCGAGTGGCTGATCCACCGCCCCCACCCGCTGCGCAACCCAGCCGGTCGAGTCCGGACGCATCTACGGATCAGAAGGGTGGCTCGTCGGGGTGGGCCTGAGACGTCGGGGCGGTCGGACTCGCCGGCTCGACCTGGTTGATCAGGTTGGTCGGCCGGTCCGGTTGGGTGGGTACGGTGCCGGGTTCGGTGGTGGTGTAGGCGCGGGGTAGACGTTGTCCGGTCAGGGCTTGGAGGGACAGGTCGTGGCTGGTGTCGGGGTCGATCTCGTCGAGGTCGATGTGGGTGTCCAGGACAGTGGGTGGTCGGGTGTGGGTGCGGCCGGTGGGTGTGGTCCAGGTCGTGATCCCGGTGTGTGGGTCGCGGACGATGTTCCAGTCGGCGTGGGTCTTGAGCAGGTGGTGCTTGCGGCACAGGGCGTGCAGGTTGAGGGCGTTGGTCTGCCCCGGTCCGGCGGTCGCGCTCCCCTTAACGCTGTTGGTGTTCTCGCGGTCATGGTCGAAGGGTTGGATGTGGTCGAGATCGCACCGCTCGGCCGGGATGTCGCAGCAGGGGAATGTGCACGCGACATCTCTGGCCTCGATTCCGCCGCGCAGGGTCTTGCCGGGCTGGTAGGCGGTGGTCGAGTAGTCGGTCAGGATCCCGGTGGCGGGGTCGGTCAGCAGGCGTTGCCAGGTCGCGTCAGCCGCGATGATCCGTGCGGTCTCGGCGGGGACCGGCCCGAATCCTGCGAGCTCGCCGGGCGCGTTGTCCAGGCCGAGCAGCGCGGTGGCCGGGATCGTGACCCGGAGCACGGGGCGGGTCGGGACGATCCGCACCGGCCGCACGACCTCCTGCACCACAACCTCCTGGACAACCTGCTGCACCGGCGCGCGGCCGCCACACGTGCACACGGGCTCCGGGTCTCTTTCAGTGGCTCCGGTGGTCGCCGTGCTCTCGTTGGTCGCGGTGTTCCCGGTGGTCGTCACGTCGACTCGCATGCCAGTGTCCGCGTCCGCGTTTCCAGCAGTCGCCGTGCCAGTCGCCGTGCCAGTCGCCGTGCCAGGATCTGTGTCGGAGTCGGTGTCCGAGTCGGTGTCCGAGCCGGTGTCCGAGTCGGTGTCCGAGCCGGTGTCCGAGCCGGTGTCTGTGTACCGGTCCGCGGGGAGTAGCCGGCCGGTGACGATCCCGGTCAAGGAGTCGGCACGTAGCTGGCTCAGTGTGCGCTCCTCGCCCGTGACATGGCGTAGCCGGTGGGCCATGTCGTCCACCACGCCCCACACCGCTGCGGCATCCACGGCCGGCAGGTACGCGGACAACCAGCCCATGTCGTTCTCCGCCCGGTCCACCTGCACCGAGCGGCGTTGCGCTTCGGCCTGAGCGGTGACGGAGGCGCCGTGCAGGTTCTTCGCGAACGCGAGCATCCGGGCCTGCAACCACTTCCACGTCCGCGCCGGCGCCTGGGGCAGGAACCGGCGGATCGCCTCGGCGCGCTCCGCGACCGTCAGCCGGGACGCGGAACGCAGCAGCGTGTGCGCCTTGCGGGTGTCGATCCTGCCCTTCAGCAGGGCAGCGATCACCGTCGGGTGCTGGCTCCCGGACTCAGCGCGCACCACCACCTCGGTCGCCTCCGGTGCCGTCACCACCAGTTCACCCGTGACCTGCCCGACCAACGAGTTGTGCGCCAGCGGGTGCGACTCCCGCGCAGCACGTTCCGCCACGACCCGGGCCTGCACACCCGCTACCCACGACTGCAGCCGGCCACACGCGACAACCACGTCGGCCAGAGCCTCGTCCGACAGGTCGGCCAGCACACTGAAACCCACACCCACGCTCGGGTCCCGGTCCGGGTCCGCGGCGACGGGCATACCGACCTCCAGGTTCCCGTCCACGTCGACCGCCTCAGCGACCACCCGAGCCAGACGCGCACCGGGCGCGTCCTGCAAGGCTCGGCGCAGGACGTCCTCCGGCCAGAACGCGACCGGCACGACCTCCGGAGGCCATTCCGGTGCGAAGTCCTCCGAGACGTCAGGCGGCATGGCAGGCGGCACTTCCTGCCTGTCGCTCGGCGTCTTCACCGGCGGCACCGCATCCGGGTACGCCCCGGGCATGCGGTCGTTGAACAGCCCTTCGAACATTCCAGCCCACCCCCTGTGGCTCATTGCTCAAGAAGAGTAAACTCAAGCCGCCATCCATTCGGACCTTTGTTCGATTCTATGTGCAGCCACTGACACGGGCTCGTTCTTCTGCCGTCTGCGTAGAACGCGCAGACGCGCCCCATGACTCCCACCACAAGACGTAGCGCAAAGGACCAGGGCAAAGGACCAGCCCAGAGACCCAGCCAATCCCCAGCTGCCCACCGACAGCTCCCGCTCAGAACGCCCGGTAGTCCGCGATCGGCAGCTTCGGCCCGCGACGCGGCGCCTTGGCCCGCCCGTCGATCATGAGCAGCCGGACCACCCTGTGCCGGTGCGGGGCGTACGGCGCCAGCAGCCGCAGCATCCCGGCGTCGTCGGTGCGTTCGCCGGACAGCGCCCAGCCGACCGCCGCGGGCAGGTGGAAGTCGCCCACGGAGACGGCGTCCGCGTCGCCGAACGCACGCTGCGCCACCTCCGCCGAGGTCCACACCCCCACGCCCTGCACCTTCTCGAGCCGTGCACGAGCCTCGGCGGGCGCCATCGCACACGCCTCCTCGAGGCGCGGCGCCACCAGGGCACACCGCATCACCGTGCGCGCACGTCCGGGGTCGACGCCGGCGCGATGCCAGTCCCACACCGGCACCCGCGTCCAGGTCTGCGCGTCCGGGACCACCCGCAGCCCGCCCCGCAGCCCCTCGGGCGCCGGCCCGGGGGCCCGCGTGCCGTACCGCCGCACGAGCCAGTTCCATGCCCGGTGCGCCGTCACAGTCTGCACACGCTGCTCCAGGACGGCGGGCACGAGGGCCTCCAGCACCCGGCCGCTGCGCACCATCCGCATCCCGGCCGCCCGGCGGTGGGCGTCGCGGACCTGCGTCGGCGGCTCGAAGCCCGTGACGTCGTCGTCCTCGCCGAGCAGCGTAGGGAGCGTCTCGGCGGCCTCCCTCGCCCCGTCACCCCAGAGCTGCACCACCACCTCGTGCGGGCCCGCGGGCACGAATCGCTGCGTCACCGGGCCCGTAGCCAGGAGCGACGTCCGCCAGACCGCGCCGTCCGCCGCCCGGTGGAACGTCGGGTCCGCGGGCCCGTGCCCCAGCGGTCCGAGCGTCAGGGCGACGTCGGTCCGGCGCGGCGAGCTGTGGCGGACGGTGAGCACATCCCAGTTGACCACGGGCGCCCCGGCGAACCGGAATCGCGCGCCAGGACCGCACGCCGGTTCACCCGCGCCAGGACGCCAGAGCCCGGCTCACCGGACCGCATGCTCGGACTCCACCCGCGCCACCTCGCGCACCACGGTCCTCACGAGCAGGGGGTGTCCCAGCGGCCGGAAGTGCCCCGACAGCGGCAGCTCGAGGTTCCGCGCGCCCTCCAGGCGACCCGTCTCGGGGATGTGCGGGTCGAACCGCGGGTAGACGGCGGTGATGCACTCGTTGACGAGCAGCTCCCCGGCGAGCGCCAGCAGCACCGGGTCGCGGGGGTCGAACGAGCGCAGGGACCGCGAGAGCATGTACCGCGCCCAGCGGGAGCCGGTGAACGGTGTGGCGATCGCGACCATGCCGAGCACCCGGTCGCTCACCCCGGAGAGCAGGACGCGCTTGCCGATCAGGCCTCCCTTGCTGTGCGCCACGAGCACGACGCCGCTCAGCCCGGTGCGCTCAAGGTGCTCGACCACGACGTCGGCCGACTCCGGGACCGGCCGGGCGTTGTACCCGAGGCCGGGGACCGTGTGGATCGGGTGGCCCACGCGGGCGAGCGCCGTGGCCACGGGCTGAAGGAACTCCCACGTCTCGTAGATGCCGGGCAGGAGCAGGACGGGCGCCCGCGATCCCGCCGCCGTGCCAGGCAGGCGTGGCGGTCGGACGAGGTGACGCAGCTGCCGCTCGGTGGCCCATGCGTAGTCGGCACCCCACGCCGCGAGCCGGGCGAGCGCTCCGCCGGGCGAGCGCCGTCGTTCGCTCACCCGATGCCCCGTTCCGCCGCCAGCCAGGCCTCGAGCACTGTCTCGGCGACACCCGCGGGGTCCGCGTCCATGGCGTGGTGCCTGCCGCGCACCGTGCGGTGCGCCCCGAACGGGGCGCGCGCCGCGAGCATCTCCACCCAGTGCGCCGGTGCGACGGGGTCGCGCGCCCCGCGCACCACGACGACCGGGACGGTGGTGCGGGGCAGCACGTCCTCCAGCCGGTAGTCGACGACGTGCCGCAGCTGCCCCAGGTAGTACGGGACGCTGCACCGCACCAGGGCGTCGACGATCAGCACGCCGATGGTGCGCGGCGGCTCGCCCACGGCGTCCACCGCGAGACGCACCGCCTGCCGCGGGATGGTGCGTGTGCCGGGCTCCGCCGTCGGGCCCACGAGGACGCCCGCGGTGGCGACGTCGGGGTGGTCCGCGAGCATCTGCCCCACCACCTGGGCACCCATCGAGTGGCCGACGACGACCGGCGCGGGCAGACCCGCGTCGAGCACGTACTGGCGGATGTACCGCGCGACGGCGCTCGCGTGCTCGCGGACCGTGACGTCCCGGCGCAGGTGCGGTGAGGCGCCGAAGCCCGGCAGGTCCACCGCGTGCACCTCGCCCTGTTCCACGAGATGTCCGGCGAGCTTGGCGTAGGCGCGCGACGAGGAACCCACGCCGTGCACGAGCACGACGGCCCGGGCCGCGCCGGGCGGCGCCCACACGTGCCCGACGACGGTCAGGTCGCCGTCCTCTGACCGGTTCGTCCGTTGCGAGATGGTGTCGGGCATACCGTCAGCATGGTCGAACACCCGTCGACACGCGAGGCGCACAGCGCCGTCGGATGCGAGTATCCCCGCCGGGTGTGACGGTGATCTCATGCGTGTAGTCGTCGTGGGAGCCACAGGGAACGCCGGGACCGCGCTGCTGCGGGCGCTGCACGCCGAGCCGCGGGTCACGTCCGTGCTCGGCATGGCCCGGCGGTTGCCCGACCGGAACGCCGAACCGTACCGGTACGCCGAGTGGGCGCCGGTCGACCTCTCGGCCGAGGACAGCGCGGCGGACGGCGCCGAGGCGGTCGTCGACCAGCTCACCGAGCACTTCCGCGGCGCCGACGCCGTGGTCCACCTCGCGTGGCTCGTCCAGCCCAACCGCGAGCGCGACCTGCTGCGCCGCACCAACGTGGAGGGCACCCGCCGGGTGGCCGAGGCCGTCGCGAGGGCGGGCGTACCGCACCTGGTGGTCGCGTCGTCGGTGGGTGCGTACTCCCCGGCAGACGACGACGGTCCGCGCAGCGAGGACTGGTCCACCGGCGGCATACCGACGTCGCACTACAGCGTGGACAAGGCGGCGCAGGAGCGGGTGCTGGACGAGCTGGAGGCCGAGCACCCCGAGGTCACCGTGGCACGCCTGCGCCCCGCACTGATCTTCCAGGCGGACGCCGCCCAGTCGGTGGTGCGCTACTTCCTGGGCCCGCTCGTGCCGACGCAGCTGCTGCGGCACGGCCGGCTGCCCGCACTGCCGCTGCCCGCGGGCCTGCGCCTGCAGGCGGTGCACGCGGACGACATCGCCGATGCCTACCGGCGCGTCGTCGTCGAGCGGGCCCGCGGCGCGTTCAACGTCGCGGCGGACGACGTGCTGCGCGGCGCGGACCTCGCACGGATCGTCGGCCACGGGCGGCTGGTCGAGGTGCCGCCCGCCGTCGTCCGCGCGGCGCTGGCCGCCGCCTACGACGGCCGGATCGTCCGCGCCGACCCCGGCTGGCTCGACATGGCGATGACCGTGCCGGTGCTGGACACGTCCCGGATCAGGGCCGAGCTGGGCTGGGCGCCACGCCGCACGGCGGCACAGGCCGTGGAGGACCTGCTCGACGGCATGGCGGCCGGGCAGGGTGCGGGCTCGGCCCCCCTGCGCCCTGCGAGCCCTCGGCCGGCGGGGGCGTCGGTGCTGCCGCTACGGACCCGGGGCGACCTGCGGATCCCGGACACGATGGACCGCTACCTGTTCGGCCTCTACCTCTCCGAGCACTTCACCGCCTCCACGGCCGGTCTGGGGCGCCTGGAGCGTATGACCCGCGCCTTCCGGGACACGCCCTTCCACGCCGAGCTGGCCGAGGTCACCGAGCAGCTGCGCGGCGAGCGGGAGCTCTACCGCGACCTGCTGGACCGGCTGGAGGTGCCGCGCCGCCGGTACCGCCAGGTCGCGGCGTGGGCGGGCGAGAAGGCGGGCCGGCTCAAGCTGAACGGCCGGATGGTCGAGCAGTCCCCGATGACCATGGTGTTCGAGCCCGAGGTGATGCGGGCGGGAGTCCTCGCCAAGATCGGTGGCTGGCAGACGCTGCTCGAGCACGCCGACGAGATCGGCCTGGACCCCGCGCAGCTCGACGAGCTGATCGCCCAGGCGCACCAGCAGATCGACGTCCTGGCGCGGTTCCACGCCTACGCGCGCGAGCGGGCGTTCCGGGTCCAGCGCTAGTCCGTCGAGCGGTAGCCGTTCACCTTGTGCGTCCCGTCGCACCACGGTGCGATGGCGGTGCCGCCGCAGCGGCACAGCGCCACGGTGGCCCGACGGCGCTCCACGGGCTCGCCGTCCGGACCGAGGATCGTCGCCGGACCGCGCAGCAGCAGCGGGCCGTCAGGGCAGGCCGTGACCGTGACCTCCGGGGCGGCGCCGCCGGTCGCCTCCTCCGTGCGGACTGTCAGGGACTCGTCGAACGTCGTCATGCGGTCCCCCTCAGGCTGGGTGGTCGGTGCGGTCGTCGGTGCGCTGATTCCTGCTCGCGCCGTTCTTGTCAGTGCCCTCCTTGTCAGCCCCGTCCCGTTCGGCGGCGAGCCGCAGCTCCCGGCCGCGCTCGACCTCCTTGAGATGCTTCGCCTCCCGCTTCTCGCTCGCGCGGGCGTCCTTGGGCGGCAGCTGCACCGTCTCCTCGGCGGCGATGCCGCCCTGGAGCTCGCGTCCCCGCTCGAGCTCGGCGTCCAGCTCCGCGCCGAACAGCAGCGCGAGGTTGGTGATCCAGAGCCACAGGAGGAACACGATGATGCCGGCGAGCGACCCGTACGTGGCGTCGTAGTTCGAGAACGTCGCCACGTACAGCGCGAACGCGGCGGACGCGAGCACCCACACGAGGATCGCGACGAACGCACCGACACTGAGCCAGCGCATCCTGGGCTGCCGCACGTTCGGGGTGACGTGGTAGAGGATCGCCACGAGCACGACGACCAGCAACAGCACCACCGGCCACTTGGCGATGCTCCAGACGGTCACGGCGGTCGAACCGAGGCCGACGGCGTCACCGACCGCCTGCGCGACCGGCCCGCTGAGCGCCACCGCCGCCACGATCAGCGCCGCTATGACGACGGCCACGAGGGTGACCAGCAGCATCACGGGGCGGAGCTTCCAGACCGGCCGGCCCTCGTCGATCTCGTAGATCCGGTTCATCGCCCGCCCGAAGGCGCCGACATACCCGGAGGCGGACCACAGGGCCAGCACCACACCGAGGAGCAGAGCGAACCCGGCCTTGCCGCCACCACCGGCGGCGTTCTGGACGAGCGGTTCGACCACGGACAGCACGTCGGGCGGCAGCACGCCGTCCATCGTGCCGATCACGCGCTCGACCGCCTGGCCCCCGTTGCCCACGAGACCGAGCACCGAGACCAGCGCGAGCAGCGCCGGCGCCGCCGCGAGCACCGCGTAGTAGGTCAGCGCCGCGGCCAGGTCCGTGCACTGGTCACGCGAGAACTGCCGCACGCTGTTCCGCAGGACGTACGTCCACGTCCTGCCGTGCAGCGACGGCGGGGACTCCGGCTTGCGCCGGTCGTCGGGCGCCGGAGCGGCGGTTCGCTCCGCCGTGTCGGTCCGTTCTGCCGGGTCGGTCCGAGATACCGCGTCGTTGGTGTCGCTCATGTCATCTCCCAGGACGAGGGCCGGCCGGTGCCGACCGGCAGCACCGGCCGGCACCGACCGTCAGCAGGGTCAGCCGTTGCCGGTCGCCCGCGAGCGGACGTCGGAGACGGCCTCCCGTCCGTGCTCGCCGACCGCCTGCGCCGCATCCTTCGCGGCGTCCCTGACGGCCTCCATGCTCTCCCTCGCCGGCTCCTCGAGGTCGTGCACGACCTCGCTCGCCGTCGACTTGATGTCGTCGACCAGCGGCGCCGCCTTCTCCTTCGCCGCAGTTGCCGCGCGCTGCTCGGCGCGGGTCGTAGGAAGCAGCGACGCGACCACGAGCCCGACGCCGAAGGCCACCAGGCCCACGGCGAGCGGGTTGCCCTGCGTCCGCTCCCGCACCGCACGCGGCGCCGACCGGACGGAGTCGGCGGCGGACGAGGCGGTGTGCCGGGCCGAGTCGGCGACCGATGCCGCCTTCTCACGCCCCCGGTCCGCCAGGTCGTGCGTCGTGCCACCCGCGGAGTCCATGGTGTCGTGCGCCTTGCCCATCACCCGCTCCTTGACGTCGGTCACGCGCTCGCGCACCTTCTCCTTCTGCCGCTCCACGACGTGACTGGGCGTCACCCGGTCGCCGAGCGTGTCGACGTCATGGCTCAGCTCCGCGCGCGTGCGCTCGATGTTCTCCCGGATCTCGTCGGGGTCGCTGGTGCTCATGAGTTCCTCTCCTCGTGTCCTCGAAGTGCGTCGGGGATCTTCTTGACCGAGTCAGCGGTCTGCGGCAGCCCCTCCACCGCCTTGATCTCGCGGCGCCCGCGCGCGGCGAGCACCGCGGCGACCACTGCCCAGAGGGCGGCGACGATCAGTCCGGACCAGCCCCCGCCCATCACGGTGCCGAGCGCCCACCACAGGGCGAGCGACAGGAACAGCAGGACCATGTGGCCCGCCACCCCCGCGCCGCCGAACATCCCGGCGCCCTTCCCCGCACGCTTGGCGGACTGCGTCGCCTCGGCCTTCGCGAGCTCGATCTCCTGCCGGATCAGCGTCGAGAGGTCACGGCTGACCTCGCCGACCAGCTCGCCGACGCTCCGGTCGTCCCGGCCGGTGGTGGCCTGCGGTGCCACGCTGGACGCGGCGAACGGGTCACGGGAACTCGACATCGCGCTCACCCCCGAGGGTCTGCGGACGGGTGGCCTGCGGGTGGACGCCCTCGGCGGCCGGCGACGCGAAGGCCGGCGGCGGCTCGCTCACGTTCGTGGCGGGCGACTGGCCGACGTTGTACTCGGCCGCCGCACCGGCACTGCCGGTCGCGGCGCCACCGGGCGCCTCACCGCTGGACGCATCGCTGCTCGGCGCGTCCTTCGCACCGCGCAGGAACCTCCCGACGAGCAGGCCGGCGCCTGCCGCCATCAGGATGAACATGCCCGGCCGGCGCCTGGCGAAGTCCTCGACCTCGTGCAGGATGTCGCCCGGCTCCCGCTCCTCGAACCACTGCGCGACGTGGCCGGTGGCCTCCCCGGCGCGCTGCACCAGGTCCGTCGCGTAGCCCGGGTCCTGGGTCCCGCTGGACATCTGGCTCAGCTCGTCGCCCAGCGCGCGGAGCCCGCCCGCGAGGTGCTGCTGCTGCGACGCCACCTGGGAGCCGAGCTCGTTCCTGGTGCGGTCGACCAGCCCACGCGTCCGGTCGCCCGCCTCGTGGGCGACGTCGCGCGCCCGCTCCTTCGCGTCACGAACCGTCTCGCGGCCCGCCTCACCCAGCTGAGACGCTGCCGCGCCGGCCCGTTCCTTGACGCCTGACGTCTCCGTGCTGGTCGGCTCCGTGCCGGTGCTGCTCTCCTCGCGACCTGGCTCCCAGGTTCGCTGCGAACCAGCCCCTGTACCGTACGGAATGTCCGTTCCACTCATGTCGGACTCCTGTCGTCGTCCTCCTCGCCCGGAGTGCGTCCGGGCGAGGCGAGCACGAGCCTCGGCGGGTCCGTGCTCGACCGGTGCGGCCTCTTCCTGACCTCGGCCCCAACGTAGGACGGTGAGTCGCACTCGCAACCCGAAGCCCGTCCGGGTGCACACCTCGCGAGTCGGCAGCATCATGCGCACTATGGGCGCGGCGTCGAGGAGAGGCGCGGCCGGTGCACGACGAGGAGCCTCGACATGACCTCTACCCCCGTGCGGGACCACACGAACACGAACGACGCCGGCCGGCATGCGGCGCATGCCACGTCCGAGCCGCCTGCGCAGCCTGCCGCACGCACGGCCGGCCGCCTCCGCCTCCCGCGGCCGCGCGGCCCGGTGAGCTCCGCGCTGATCGCCACGCTCGTCGCGGGACCGCCCGCCGACGACGCCCACGCCCAGCTGGAGCCGCTGCGCGCCGCGGCCGCCGACGCGCTGCTGGACGCCGAGCGCACCGACCCCGCCGACGAGCTCGCCGTCCTGCACGACGGGGACCTGCAGCTCGCCCTCACCGTCATGTACGAGCTGCACCACCGCGGCGTCGGCGGCGTCGACGACGCGTGGGAGTGGGAGCCGGCGCTGCTCGCGGTGCGCCAGTCGCTCGAGCGGCCGTTCGAGGCGGCGGTCCGGGCGCGCGCCGGGCGGCCCGTCTGCGACGAGACCGACGCCGCAGGCGTCGCCAAGCGACTGTTCGAGCTCGCGGAGGCCGACGACGGCCCCAGCCTCTCGCGGTACCTCGCCAGGCGCGCCACCGCCGAGCAGGCCCTCGAGTTCCTGGCCCTGCGGTCGATCTACCAGCTGATGGAGGCCGACCCGCACACCTGGGCGATCCCTCGGCTGTACGGCGCGCCCAAGGCCGCGCTCGTGGAGATCCAGTCCGACGAGTACGGCGGCGGCCGGCCGGGCTACCTGCACTCCGAGCTCTTCGCCGCCACCATGCGCCGCGCCGGGCTCGACGACACCTACGGCGCCTACCTCGACGTCGTGCCGACGCCGGTGCTCGTCTCGGTGAACACCATGTCGCTCTTCGCGCTGCACCGGCGGCTCCGGGGCGCGATCGTCGGCCACCTCGCCGCGTACGAGATCACGTCGTCCATCCCCAGCCGCCTGTACAGCACCGGCTTCCGGCGCCTCGGGCACGACACCGACACGACGCGGTACTTCGACGAGCACGTGGAGGCCGACGCGGTGCACGAGCAGATCGCCGCGCGTGACCTCGCGGGCAGGCTCGTCGAGCAGGACCCCGCGATCCGCGACGACGTCCTCCTCGGAGCCGCCGCCTGCCTTGCCATCGAGGGAGACGTCGGCGCGTACGCGCTCGGCCACTGGGAGGAAGGTACGTCCGCCCTGCTCGCACCCCTGGAGAACATGCCCTCAACAGGGGCCTGACCTGCGGTTTCGGTAGGAACCTAGAGGCCTCGACTGTCCGAATCGTCCGAACCCCTCTATACTCTGGGACACGGGGTCATGAAGCGGCTCCAGATCCGCAGGGGATCTGGGAGGTTCATATGTCAACCGTCACTCAGCTCGAGACGGACTTCGCCGAAGAGGCCGGGAACGACGCCGGAGCCAGCACGCAGGGCTTTTCCGCGGCAGATCTGACTCGCGCCCTCGGCCTGGGAACCAATCTTCTGGTCGGCCGGTACAGCGTCGACCTCGCCTCGGGTACCTGGTGGTGGTCCGACGAGATCTACACCATGCACGGATGGAAGCGGAACGAGGTCGAGCCGGGCCTCGAGGCTCTGGGTTCCCGCAAGCACCCCGACGACCGTGCCCGCGTGGTCCGGGCGGCCGGGGAGGCCCTTCGACTCGGCAAGCCCTTCGCGTGCGCGCACCGGATCGTGGACCGGAGCGGCCGGACCCGATCCGTGGTCGTCACCGGTCAGGGCTCGCAGAGCGCCCGCAGCCGGTCGCCACAGCTGGTCGGTTACGTCGTCGACGTCACGCCGGTCCAGAAGGAGGCGCTCGACCGCCGGTCGGAGTCCGTGGTGAACCGCGCCTTCGTCAGCCAGGCCACGATCGAGCAGGTCAAGGGTGTCATCGTGGCGGTGCGGGGGGTCGACGAGACCAAGGCCACGGAGATCCTGGTCGGCGCAGCACGAGACGCCGGTGTGTCACTGCGCCTGGCGGCCGAGCAGGTCATGACGGCGCTCCAGGCCCGGAAGGACGGCGCGGGCACGACACCGGACGTCCTGGACGAGGCGTTCGCCACCATCCACCCCGTCAGCCGGCCGCGGGGTCACGACCCCCTGCTGACCCGGCGGCCGCGCAAGACCTCGAGCAAGACCCAGAGCTGACCCGGCCTTTCTGCCGAGCTCTCGCAGGCAACCGGCCCGCCGCCTTGATGGGTGGCGGGCCGGACTTGCCCGCAGCGCAAGGAAGGGCCGTGAGGAGAGCCGCCCAAAACACCGCGATCACACTCAGGACGCGTCGGCGAGCAGATCACGAAGCCGCGCGGAGTGGAACGAGTACCGCGCGACCTCACCCAGCCAGGGGCGGTAGTCGGCTGCAGGCCTCGGCACCACGTTCCTCCTCAGCAGGGCCTCGATCTCCGTGCCCAGCCGGTCCAGGTCGGCGCACGGGCCACACCGCTCAGGCCCCTTGAGATCGTGCTCGTCCTCGGAGCGGTGGCGGGCTTCGGCCGCGGCGAGAGCCTCCGGCAGCGTGCCCTGACCGGAGGACAGGGCGGCCAGCAGCCTGGTAGCGGCCGCCGGCATACCGACGACGGCCGCCAGGAGCAGCGCGACGGCGCGGCCCGCGCCGAGCCATGGGTCGGCGAACTCAGGATCGGCGAGCGCCTGCGGCCCCACCCGGACGAGCCGGTACAGGTTGACCAGCTTCTTCACGCCCCGCGGAGTGCGCACGACAGCGGATACTGCGGCCAGGAGGCGCTCCTCGCTGGGGACGAGACGCATGCTCCTGCCACCGAGGTCGGGCTCGTTGTCTTCTTCGTCCGACGCACCGGAGGTTCGCTCGACGGAGTCGTCCGACGGAGCATTCTCCGCCGCGTTCTCCCGTCCCCCGGTAACGCCGTCAGCCGTGTTCTCCGGTGTCCCTTCGACGAGCGCCTGCACCAGTCTGGCGGCACCCTTCCGTCCCATGGGTGGCAGCGAGTACGGAATCTGGAAGATCTTGTCGAGGTAGTCGAGCGGATCGCCCACCCGCGCGCCCAGCACGCTCGAACCGTCACCGAACATTGCGCGGTCATGAAATGCGAGGGACCTGCGCAGCCACTGCGCGTCCACGCCCACCACTGCCACGAACAGTGGCAGTACCTGCAGCAGGTTCACCGCATGGAGCACCTCGACGACCCGTTCCGGTGCGCACCGGTCCAGGTCGTCGACGTACAGCACGATGCGGTCGATCGAGGCAGCCGACCTCCGCTCTTCGCCGTTCCGTGCGCGCTGTCGGACGTCCTCGGCGATCTTCTCTGCCAGCACCTCGAGGTTCCGATACACAAGGCCGACCGCACCGCGATAGCTCTCGTACTGCGCGCTGTCTCGTTGCTGATCGAGGAAACCAGCCAGACGCGCCGTAGCGTCTGCTTCCAGGTACGCGCGCTCCGCGTCGTCCCGCTCATGGCGCAAGGAGGCGACCCTCTGCTTCAGAGCGGTGGCGGCTTCCTTCTTCACCGACGCTTGCCACGTCCGGTACCCAGCCAGCCAGCCTTCAGTCGTCTTGATCGCGCCCAAGACACCGAGGCCCGCAGCCATGACCCACCGGGCGATCTCCGCGCCCCTTTCGGGTAGCCAAGCGAAGACCAGTTCGCCCTGCCACGCTACGAGGAGTGCGACGAACACAACGAGCAACCACCCGAGGCGTGGCCGACCTCGGCGCCCCGAGGTAACGATCGACCACAGAGAACGTCGCACGCCCTTGTCGGCCGCCTGCTCGTACCACTCTGCCCACTTCAGATCGTGCGCGGCAGCGTCTCTGGCCGCCCGTAACCTTGCGATCTCAGCCTGGGAGCGACGTCGCATGCGCACACAACACGCGGGCCAGCCGATCGACCTCGCCACCGATGCCAATCGTGTCCGTCGTGGTGGCGCTGTCGGTGGTGGCGCTACCGACTTCCGACGGGCCAGTCCCTCGTGGCACCTGACTATCGGGATCGAGACGGGCCGTCGGCTCAAAGGCCGAGGATGAATCGTCCGATCTCGCGGAACTGGAGGTCCGACCTGACTGCTCGCGCGGTTCGGAGAACGCTCTTGGGTTGTTGAGGTCATTGAATATGGCGCTGCCGTGATACGAGCCGGGAACGTAGTCGGTCTCGTTCACACGCTCCTGCAGGAGGCCGAGCCTGGTCACGGCGTCGCGATTCCCGTCGGCTGCCGCTCTCTCGAACCATTGGCGAGCTGCTGGCAGGTCACCGGCCGACTCCTCCAGCTCCGCGAGGCGGAACATGGCGTCGGAGTCGCCCGACAACGCGGCCTTCAGGTACCGGTCGCGGACGGCCTCGACATCGTCCGGTTGAACCTCCGACATCAAATCCACCTCAAGCCAGAGCGGGTACGTCTACGTGACCGTACCGGGAACGAACGAGGACCACGCGGGCTGGGTGCGGGTGAACATGCCTCGTTACTGCCGCGGCCGGAGGCGGCGCGCCAGAACCAGGGACAGCACCACCAGCACCAGTCCCGCCACCGGCGCCTGCACGAGTGCTCCCGACGGGCCCCAGGCGTCAGCGGCCCGTCCCGCCAGGGCCGCCGCGAGCGCCGACCCCGCAGCGCTCGCGGAGTTGTTCCAGGTGAAGGCCTGGGTGAGCATCGTGGGCCGGACGGCCCGCTCGGTCAGGACGGTCAGCAGCACCAGGGTGGGCGGGATCGCGGCCTCCGTGAGCACCACGCCGACCCCGAGCCAGAGCGCGGACGGCGCGAGGGGTAGCAGCGCTGCCGTCGCCGTCAGGTAGATCGTGGCGAGCACGAGCTGGCGGTGTGCCGGGGTGGGGTGTTTGCGCAGCCCGTAGAGCCAGCCGGTGAGCAGTCCGCTGAGGCTCGCGGCGGCGATGATCGGCGTCGCCACGGCGGGGGTGCCCTGGCCGACGGCGAACGCGGTGACCGCAACGCCCATGGTGCCGAAGTAGAGCCCGATCGCGAGGTTGAGCAGGGCGAGGAGAAGGAACGCGGGTCGCAGCAGGGCGGACCGTCCGCGCGACTCCCCCTCGGCGTTCCCACGAGCTGGAGGCGGCGCGGTACCGCGTTGGAGGGCCAGCGCCGCTCCCCCGCCGA
Source organism: Promicromonospora sp. NPDC050249 (assembly GCF_040656015.1). Classification (NCBI taxonomy): domain Bacteria; kingdom Bacillati; phylum Actinomycetota; class Actinomycetes; order Micrococcales; family Promicromonosporaceae; genus Promicromonospora; species Promicromonospora sp. NPDC050249. The sequence continues at coordinate 19,850 of NZ_JBFAKY010000003.1, forward strand.
GAATCAGTGCGGCGGCGATGGCGGTGGCCAGCGCCGGGTGCCCTGCCGCGCCGAGCGCGGTGACCAGCACCGGGCCGACGAGGAACGCTGTCGCGTTGGCCAGCGACTCCAGGGAGAAGGCGCTGGGCAGCTCGTCGGCCCGCTCGGCCCGCAGCAGGTGCGCCCAGCGCGCGGCGGACAGCGCGCCGAGCTGTGGCACCGCGGCGCCGGCGCAGGTGGCCGCGACGACGGTGGCGGCGGGCGTCGTCGACAGGAGCAGGCTGGCTACCGCCGCGCCGTGTCCGAGGAGGTAGAGGGGCAGCATCCGGGTCTGGCCGAACCGGTCGACCAGGCGTGCCAGGTGCGGGCCGACCAGGCCCTCGGCCAGGGCGAACCCGGCGGCGGCGAGGCCCGCCGTCGCATAGGAGCCGGTGCGGTCGTGCAGCAGCCAGACGAGGCCGAGGCCCGTCATGGCGATGCCGACGCGGCCGAACGCGGCGGTGAGATAGAAGGCGGCTGCGCCGGGTGTGCGCAGCAGGGGGCCGTAGCCGGTGGCGGCTCGGGGCATGAGGTGTCCTCAGCGCCGCCCGGCGGGGACGGGCCACCGAGGTGGCCGGCGTCTGACTGCCGCACCGAGCGGGGTGACGCGGCCCAGGACAAGGCGGACCTGGACGAGTTCCTTGAACGTAGCAGGGCCGTGGGCTGGGCGTCGAGGTCGACCCAGAGCGGGTCGAGGAGCTCCACGAGCGTTTCGTACGGTCGGGCCGCGGTGCGCGGAACGACGGCGGCTACATGTGCCGTCGGGACCCTGCGTTCACGGACGCGCTGCCGCGGTACTGAGCGCGCGCCGGCGCGCCCGGCAGGTGCCGGGCGCGCCTTCAGCTCACGCTGCTAGCTGATGTGGTCGAACATCCCCCAGCCGTTGCCGATCTGGCGCGCTTCACCGTAGGGGTCACCGTTGTCGCGCTCGATGTTGTTCGCGTACAACCACAGGGTGCCGTCGGTCCTACGACCCACGAGGTCGGTGTAACCGTCGCCCGTGACATCCGCCCCGACGATCGCGTTGATCGTGTTCCAGCCGTTGCCGATCTGGCGGGCCTCGCCGTAGGGGTCTCCGTTGTCACGCTCGATGTTGTTCGGGTACAGCCAGAGGGTGCCGTCGGTCCTGCGTCCGACAAGGTCGGTGTAGCCGTCCCCGGTGACGTCGGCTCCGACGATCTGGTTGATCGTGTTCCACCCGTTGCCGATCTGGCGGGCCTCGCCGTAGGGGTCACCGTTGTCACGCTCGATGTTGTTCGCGTACAACCACAGGGTGCCGTCGGTCCTACGGCCGACAAGGTCGGTGTAGCCGTCCCCGGTGACGTCGGCTCCGACGATCGCGTTGATCGTGTTCCACCCGTTGCCGATCTGGCGGGCCTCACCGTAGGGGTCACCGTTGTCACGCTCGATGTTGTTCGGATACAGCCAGAGAGTTCCGTCGGTCCTACGGCCGACGAGGTCCGTGTAGCCGTCCCCGGTGACATCGGCGTTGACGATCGCGTTGATCGTGTTCCACCCGTTCCCGATCTGGCGCGCAGCGTTGTAGGGCGCGCCGTCGTCACGGACGAAGTTGTTCGCATAGAGCCACAGGGTGCCGTCCGGCTTGCGGGCCACGAGGTCTGCGTACGAGTCGCCCGTGACGCTGTGCCGGCCGCGGGGTTCCTCCTCGTCGTCGACGCCCGCAGGAGACGTGTACCCGACGATGTCACCGTTCGTGCGGGCGTAGTCGCGTCGGCTCACCGTGTCGCTCTGGTTGCCGCCGATCGTGTAGACGCGGGTGCTGGTGACGCTCGTGACGATGGCGACGTGATCGATCGGGCGGGAACCGCCGTCGCCATCCCAGTCGAAGACGATGGCGTCACCAGGCTGGGGCGTGTAGCCGCTGCCGCTGGAGTGGTAGAGACCCCGCTCCTGCCCGTACGTCGTGAACGACTGGGCCCAGCCGTCCAGGCCGCTCCGGTCGGTCACACCGGCCTGGGCCCATACCCAGCGGGCAAACTCCGCGCACCACTCCATGTCGCAACTGTTGAAGTAGCCCGGGTTGCACTCCGTGCCGCCGATCTCGGCAGCGGCGATCGCCACGATGCGCTCTCGCGTCGTGGCGGCAGTCGCAGGGGGCGCCGTCAGGGAAAAGGCGCTCATCATGGCAAGCACGGCGACGAGTGCCGTGCGGCCGAGCCTCCGCCATCCGACCTTTGCGGGTACCGCGGTCGGGGCAGCAAGCACCCCGCCCGGCTTCCCACGGTGGATCTCCAGCCTGTTCATGCGATCTCCTCAGCTCAGGTGTGAACGGCGACCCGGTCCGGCCGGGTGCCGCGCACTGAACCTAGGGAGATGCGATTGCAAGATTCTTGAGAAATCCTTGAATGAATTTCGGTAGAACGGTAGGTGAATTCAGACTACTAGCCGTGCTGAGCGAGACGGGCGCCGCTCAGTCCCGCCGCCGCGAGATCGTCCGGCCCAGCCAGACCAAGGGGTCGTACCGCCGGTCCGCGACGCGCTCCTTCATCGGGATCAGCGCGTTGTCGGTGATGTGGATGCCCTCCGGGCAGACGTCGGTGCAGCACTTCGTGATGTTGCACCGGCCCAGCCCGTGCTCCTCCTGCGCCGCGGGCACCCGGTCGGCGACGTCGAGCGGGTGCATCTCCAGCTCGGCGATCCGCATCAGGAAGCGCGGCCCGGCGAACGACTCCTTGTTCTCCTCGTGGTCGCGCACCACATGGCAGGTGTCCTGGCACAGGAAGCACTCGATGCACTTGCGGAACTCCTGCGAGCGCCCGACGTCGACCTGCGCCATCCGGTACTCGCCCGGCGCCAGGTCGGCCGGCGGCGCGAACGACGGGATCTCGCGCGCCTTGGCGTAGTTGAACGACACGTCGGTCACGAGGTCGCGGATCACCGGGAACGTCCGCATCGGCGTGATGGTCACCACGTCGTTCCGCTCGAACACCGACATGCGCGTCATGCACAGCAGGCGCGGCTTCCCGTTGATCTCCGCGGAGCACGACCCGCACTTGCCCGCCTTACAGTTCCACCGCACCGCGAGGTCGGGGGTCTGCGTGGCCTGCAGCCGGTGGAGGACGTCGAGCACCACCTCGCCCTCGTTGACCTCCACCTCGAAGTCGGCCAGCGCGCCGCCGTCGGCGTCACCCCGCCAGACCCGGAACGTCCCCGTGTAGCTCATGCGGTGCCTCCCAGTGGATCTGGATCTGGACCTGCCGGTTGCCCGGGGTGCGCCGCCAGCTCGGCCGGCGTGTAGTACTTCTGGAGCTCGGCGAGGTCGAAGAGCGCGAGCAGGTCCTCGCGCATGGGCACCCGTTCGGCGGGCTCGACGACGACGCGCGGCACCACCTCGTTGCTGTCGGCGCAGCGCGTCACCAGCACCCGGTGGCGCCACTCGGCGTCGAGCCCCGGATGGTCCTCGCGGGTGTGCCCGCCGCGGCTCTCGGTGCGCAGCAGGGCCGACGCTGCCACAGCCTCGCTGACCATGAGCATGTTGCGCAGGTCGAGCGCCAGGTGCCAGCCGGGGTTGTACTGCCGGTGGCCCTCGACGAACACCTGCCGGATCCGTGCGCGGAGCTCGCCGAGCCGCCGCTGCGCCTCGGCCACCTCCGACTCCGTACGGATGATGCCCACCAGGTCGTTCATCATCCGCTGGAGCTCGGCGTGCAGGGTGTAGGGGTTCTCGGCCCCGCCCTGAGCGTCCGACGGCGGGTCGAACGGGGCGAGCGTCATCTCCGCCGCCGCGTCGACGTCGGCCGCGCGCACGGCGGGCCTGCTCGCCAGGCCGCCGACGTAGTCGGCCGCGCCGAGCCCCGCTCGCCTGCCGAACACCAGCAGGTCGGAGAGCGAGTTGCCGCCGAGCCGGTTCGAGCCGTGCATGCCGCCCGCGCACTCCCCCGCCGCGAACAGGCCAGGAACGCTCGACTGCCCGGTGTCGGGGTCGACCTGGATCCCGCCCATCACGTAGTGGCACGTGGGGCCGACCTCCATCGGCTCGGCGGTGATGTCGACGTCGGCCAGCTCCTTGAACTGGTGGTACATCGAGGGCAGACGCCGCTGGATCTCCTCCGCGGGCATGCGGCTCGCGATGTCGAGGTAGACGCCGCCGTGCGGCGAGCCGCGCCCCTCCTTGACCTCGGTGTTGATGGCGCGGGCCACCTCGTCGCGCGGCAGCAGGTCAGGTGTGCGGCGGTTCTTCTCCTGGTCGTCGTACCAGCGGTCCGCCTCCTCCTCGGTGTCGGCGTACTGACCCTTGAAGACGTCGGGCACGTACTCGAACATGAACCGCTTGCCCTCGGAGTTCTTGAGCACCCCGCCGTCGCCGCGCACGCCCTCGGTCACGAGGATGCCCTTGACGCTGGGCGGCCAGACCATACCCGTCGGGTGGAACTGGACGAACTCCATGTCGATGAGGTCCGCGCCGGCGCGGAGCGCGAGGGCGTGGCCGTCCCCCGTGTACTCCCACGAGTTGGACGTGACCTGGAACGACTTGCCGATGCCGCCCGTGGCGAGCACCACGGCGGGCGCAGAGAACACGACGAGCCGCCCCGACTCGCGCCAGTACCCGAGGGCCCCGGCGATCGCGCCGTCGGCTCCCGGGTCCTTGAGCAGCTCCGTGACCGTGCACTCGGCGAACACCCGCAGGCGGGCCTCGTAGTCGCCGGTCTCCGCGAAATCGTCCTGCTGCAGGGCGACGATGCGCTGCTGCATGGTGCGCAGCAGCTCCAGCCCGGTCCGGTCGCCGACGTGCGCGAGGCGCGGGTAGGTGTGCCCGCCGAAGTGGCGCTGGCTGATCCGGCCGTCCTTGGTGCGATCGAACAGCGCGCCGTAGGTCTCGAGCTCCCAGACCCGGTCGGGCGCCTCCTTGGCGTGCAGCTCCGCCATCCGCCAGTTGTTCAGGAACTTGCCGCCGCGCATGGTGTCGCGGAAGTGGACCTGCCACGAGTCGTTCTCGTTGACGTTGCCCATGGCCGCGGCGCACCCGCCCTCGGCCATCACGGTGTGCGCCTTGCCGAACAGGGACTTGCAGACGATCGCCGTCCGCAACCCGCGTTCCCGCGCCTCGATCGCGGCCCGTAGCCCGGCACCCCCGGCGCCGATGACGAGGACGTCGTACTCGTGCCGTTCGATCTCCGTCAAGACGGGACTCCTGTCCAGTTAACCGATGAGCCGCAGGTCGGTGATGGTGCCGCTCGCGACGAGCGCGACGTACAGGTCGGTCAGGATCAGGGAGGCGAGCGTGGTCCACGCGAACTGCGCGTGCCGCGTGTTGAGCGCCGACACCCACGTCCAGAGCCGGTAGCGCACTGGATGCTTCGAGAAGTGCGTGAGGCGGCCGCCCATCACGTGCCTGCACGAGTGGCACGACGCCGTGTAGCCCCACAGCAGCACCACGTTCACGAGCAGCACGAGGTTGCCCACACCCACGACGAACCCGTCCGTCGGATGCCGGAACGCGACGAGCGCGTCGTAGGTGTTGATCACCGAGATGACCACCGCGACGTAGAAGAAGTACCGGTGGGCGTTCTGCAGGACCAGCGGGAAGCGGGTCTCGCCGTGGTACGTCGCGTGCGGCTCCGGCACCGCGCACGCCGCGGGCGCCAGCGCGAACGACCGGTAGTACGCCTTGCGGTAGTAGTAGCAGGTCAGCCGGAACAGCAGCAGGAACGGCAGGCTCAGCGCCGCGTACGGCAGCAGCGGGTGGTCCGGGAGGAACATGCCGAAGTGCGACGAGCCCGGCTCGGACGCGCACCCGAACGAGACGCAGGGCGAGTAGAACGGCGTCAGGTAGCGCTCGTCCGCGAAGAAGTACTGCTGCTGGAAGGCCCGGACCGTGGCGTAGACGAGGAAGATCAGGATGCCGACAGTGGTCGCCAGCGGCGGCAGCCACCACCGGTCGGACCGCAGCGTGCGCGCCTCGACGGCGGCCCGGCCCGGGCTGTCCACACCTCGCGCGCCGGTCCTTCGCCCTCCGACGCCGCGTGCGGTGGTCGTCACGAGCGGTCGCCGTGGTAGCCGCCGAGCCCTTCGTCGTCGGCATCGCTGAACATCGTCTCGTCCAGGGGCGTGTCAGGCACGACGACGTGCTCCGGCACCCGCCCCGAGGCCCTCACCTGCCGCAGGGGCTCCGCCGACAGGAGCTCCGCCGCGTCGATCTCCAGCCGCTCGAGGTCGTTCACGAGCCGGCGTACCTCCGGCGCGTCGCCGAACGCGCTACGCACCACGGCCACGCTCTGGCGCAGCTGCTCGATCGAACGGCGGAGCGTGGCAATCTCGGTGGTCGTCATCGGGCACCTCCGTTGGCGACGCGCCCCACGACGGTGTGAGGTGCGTCACCACAGACTCTGCCGTGAACGCGCTGGTTAGGCAAGGGCGGCGCGCGCGTCGACGCCATCTCCGCACGTGAGAGGCTGGCGGCCATGTCCCGCACCGCCCGTCTCGCGGCCCACGGCGCCGCGTCCACAGCCCTGTCGCTGTACAGCGACCGCGGGTTGCGCGAACTCCTGGACGCCGCCACGCCCATCGGTTCCGGCATCGGCGGGCAGACGCTCCTGCTGGACGTCGAGGGCACCCCGGTGTTCGTCAAGCAGGTGCGCCTCACCGACCTCGAGCTCCGGCCTGAGAACGTCCGCTCGACCGCCAACCTCTTCGGGCTGCCGACCTTCTGCCACTACGGCGTCGGCACCATCGGCGGACCGGGGTTCGGGGCCTGGCGGGAGCTGGCCGCGCAGATCATGACGACGAACTGGGTGATCGCGGGAGATCACGAGGGTTTCCCCCTGATGCACCACTGGCGGGTGCTGCCCGACCGGGGCCGGCCACTCCCCGAGGAGCTGGCCGACGTGGACCACGCCGTCCACTACTGGGGCGGCGGACCGGAGATACGGCGCCGGATACAGGCCCTGCAGGAGTCCTCGGCGAGCATCGTGCTGTTCCTGGAGTACATCCCGCAGAACCTGCACGACTGGCTGGGCGTCCAGGTCGAGGCCGGCGGCGAGGTCGCCGAGCGGGCCTGCGCCATGGTGGAGGACGAGGTGGACGCCGGCATCTCGTTCATGAACGCCCGCGGGCTGCTGCACTTCGACACCCACTTCCAGAACATCCTGACCGACGGACAGCGGCTCTACTTCGCCGACTACGGGCTCGCGATCTCGTCCGGCTTCGAGCTCAGCCCCGGTGAGGCCGCCTTCTTCGACGAGCACCGCGGGTACGACCGGAACCTCGCGCTCACGCACCTGGTGAACTGGCTGGCCGTCGCGCTGTACGGCTACGGGCCGGAGGAACGCAGGGAGTTCGTGCGCTCCTGTGCCGAGGGCGTGACCCCGGAGGGGACGCCGGCGGGTATCGCGGCACTCCTGGTCAAGCACGCGCCGGTCGCCGCGGTCATCGGGGACTTCTACCGCCGGTTCCAGCGGGTGAGCCGGGAGACGCCGTACCCGCTGGTCCCGTAGGGCCCGATCATTGCCCCGGCAGCCGAGCTGGTGTGGGATAGAGCCTCTGCCCCGGCCTCAGACGACCGGTAGCCAGCGAGGAGGACCGTGCCTGGTACATCCCAGCCTGTGGAAGGGCCAGAGGGCGGCGACGCGGCCTGCTGGCTCTCCGAGATCTGCGCGGAGTGCGGTGCCCTCAACGAGTCCCCGACGGGACCCTGCTGGCGCTGCGGAGCCGCCCGTGACAGCGACGTAGGAACGGGGTCCTGAATCCTTTTGCCCTCGTACCGACTCTTATAGGCGCCGGGACACGCTCGGCACTCGAGGAGGTCACGGTGAACGTCTGCACAGTGAGGCCGAGGCATGGCTGAGACCACCTGGCCCCGGGAGTCGCTGATCGTCGCCGCACAGGGCGGGGACACGGCCGCCATCGCCGCACTGGTCTCGGGATCGCACCCGCACGTGCAGCGGTTCGCACGCACCCTGTGCGCCTCGCCCGAGGACGCCGAGGACTCCGCGCAGGAAGCCCTGATCATCCTGTACCGCAAGATCGGGACCCTGCGGGCCTCCGGTGCGCTCGTGTCGTGGATGTTCCGGATCGTGCGCAACGAGTGCCTGCGGCGGGCCCGCCAGGCGCTGCGCGGCGACCCGGAGCTGGTGCCGCCCGGGACCACGGTCTCGGCGGAGGACGACGTCCTGCAGCGGCTGGAGGCGGAACGCGTGGCTGCGGCCGTCGCCCAGCTGCCCGCCGACCAGCGCCGGGTCCTGATCATGCGGGACGTCCAGGGCTACGCCGGCAAGGCCGTCGCCGACACGCTCGGTCTGAGCACTGCCGCCATGAAGTCGCGCCTGCACCGGGCCCGGACGACGGTCCGCGAGCTGCTGCTGCACGGCTGACGTCATAACTGACGAACGACCCCGGCCATCTCACACCACCTCACCTGGAGTCCCCATGCTCGAAATCGGATCCGTGCTCCCCGACCTGGAGCTCGAAGACACCGCCGGGCGCCCCGTCCGCCTCGCCGACTACCGCGGCACGGACAATGTGCTGCTCTACTTCATGCGCTCGGTCACCTGCCCGGTCTGCGCCATGCACGTCAAGGACCTCGCCACCCGGGCCGCCGACCTGGCAGCGGCCGACGTGCGCGTGCTGATCGTCGTCCCCGAGGGCCGGAGCGAGGCGGCGGTCTGGGAGGCACGCCGTGAGCTGCCGTTCCAGGTGGTGACAGGCAGGCACGGCTCACCCCACGAGGCGGTGGGGCTGATGCGGAAGGTGTTCGGCGCCATGCAGCAGTCGGGCAGCCTCCTGGTCGACCGCGACGGGGTCGTCCGCCACGCGCGGGCGGCGACCATGCCGACCGGCAGCTACGACCGGAAGGGAATCACCGAGGCGATCGCCGACCTACGGGTGGCGGACCCGCGCGGCTGACTCGGCTGCCGGGTCACCATCGACGCCCCTCCCGGGAGACGCCGTCCATGCCCCAGCGGACGGCCCGGACGGCGACTCCCCCGGCGGGGCCGCCCAGGACCCGGCTGAACCGGGTGTCCACGCCGAGCTCGGCGCGGGCCCAGTCGGGCAGCAGCGCCACGGCCCCCGCCGCGAGCAGGCGGTAGGGAGCGCGCGCCGACCAGGGCAGCGGCGGCTCGCGCAGCAGGAACCGCGCCGTGTCGAGCGCCGCGGGCGTGGCCTCCAGCTCGTCGCGGTAGGACGCCAGGCGGTCGGCCAGCTCGGCCACCGTCTCCGGGACGTCCTCCGCGCCGAGCGCCCGCGCGACCCGGCCCGACTGCGCGACGTACTCGTCCGCCTCGGCCGGGTCCAGCGGCCGCACGCCGTAACGCTGGTGGGCGGTCAGGAACGAGTCGGCCTCCGCGACGTGCACCCACGTGAGCAGGTGCGGGTCGCTCGCTCGGTACGTGCGGCCGTCCGGCGCCTTGCCCCGTACGCGTGCGTGGACGGCGCGCACGCGGTCGACCATCTCCTGGGCGTGCTCCGCCGTCGCGAAGGTCGTGTAGCCGAGGAACGTCGAGGTGCGCGCGAGGCGCCCCCACGGGTCCCCGCGGTAGCCGGAGTGGCCGGCCACACCCGCCATCGCCAGCGGGTGCAGCGACTGCAGCAGCAGCGCCCGCAGCCCGCCCACGAACGTCGCCGAGTCGCCGTGGACCAGCCGGATGGGACTGTCGGGCGGGAACCAGCGGGGTCCGGGCGTGAGGTGGATCCGGTCCCGCGCCTCGTACCCGCCGGGCCCGGCGACCCGCATGAACAGCGCGTCCCCCACCCGGGCGCGCAGGCGTTCGACGGGGTTGGTGACAACCGACATACCGCCAGTATCCGCCTCCCCGGACGGGGGTGGGTCAGACCAGCTCGCGCTCGCGTTCCGGCGTCGGTTCGGCCGCGGTCCCGACGAGCGCCACCGGACGTCGGTCAGGCGCCGTCCGGTAGTGCGTGGCGTACAGGACCAGCCCGACGAAGGTGAGCCCGCCGACCAGGTTGCCGATGACCGTCGGGATCTCGTTCCAGACCAGGTAGTCCATGATCGTGAAGTCGGCACCGAGCAGCAGACCGGACGGGAACAGGAACATGTTCACGATCGAGTGCTCGAACCCCATGTAGAAGAACAGCATGATGGGCATCCACATCGCGACGACCTTGCCGATCACGCTCGTGGAGATCATCGCGAACACGACGCCCGTCGACACCATCCAGTTGCACAGCACGCCGCGCACGAACAGCGTGAGCATGCCGGCCGCGCCGTGGTCGGCGTAGCCGACGGTCCGGCCCTCGCCGATGACCCCGATCGCCTGGCCGACCTCGCTGGGCTCGGTCGAGAAGCCGTACGTGAAGTAGATGGCCATGAGGACGGCGACCATGATCGCGCCCGCCAGGTTCCCCACGAACACCAGGCCCCAGTTGCGCAGCACCGCGCCCACGGTGACCCCGGGCCGCTTGGCCAGCCACGCCAGCGGTGCGAGCGTGAAGACGCCGGTGAGCAGGTCGAACCCCAGCAGGTAGAGCATGATGAAGCCGACCGGGAACAGGATCGCGCCGAGCAGCGGCTCCCCCGTCTGGGTGGACACCGTCACGGCGAACGCAGCGGCGATCGTGAGCAGCGCCGCGCCCATGAACGCTCGGATCAGCGTGTCCCTGGTCGACAGGTGCACCTTCGCCTCGCCGGCGTCGATCATGCGGGTCACGAGGTCCGCGGGCTTCACGTGGGTCATGGTTCTCCCAGTTCCAGGGGCGGCTGCCGCGCTCGGGGCAAAGTTGGTCAGAGCGCCACCATGCGGTGGCGCCCTTCCCCGGAAGGGTCGCGAACCCGCGTTTCGCCTCGCGAGCCGCGGCGTTACGTTCGCGGCGCTTTTTCCTCACCGCCTGCTGCCCGACGCCGAGAGCCGTGCGCCCGGTGCCGGTGGACGCTCCCGTCTAGCCGACGCTGATGTGCGGCATCTGGTCGAGCCGCTGCAGGATCACGCCCTCGCGCAGCGCCCAGGGGCAGATCTCGAGCTCGGTCAGGTCGAAGACGTCCATGCACGCCTCCGCGACGAGCGCACCGGGCACTATCTGGTGTGCCCGGCTCGGCGAGACCCCGGGCAGCCGGGCCAGGTCGTCCAGGCTCGTGCGCGTCAGGTCGTCGATCCGGTCCCGCAGCGCGTCGAGCGACAGCACCCGGCGCACGAGCGGACCCTCCGCCGCCGGCGCCGCGCCGCAGATGCGCGCCAGCGAACGGAACGTCTTGGACGTCGCGGCGGCGCGGTCGGGCCGTCCGGCCCGCAGCAGAGTCCCGGCGTTCTGCGCTATCTCGGCACGGAGGTCACGGCGCAGGGCGCGCAGCGCGTCGGCGTCGGGCGCCACGCGGAAGTGGCTGCGGGCCAGGCGGGCCGCCCCGAGCGGGAGCGACCACGCGGCGCCGGGCGCCTCGTCGGCGCCGCCCGCGATCTCGAGCGAACCGCCGCCGATGTCGAACACGGCGAGCCGCCCGGCCGACCAGCCGAACCACCGCCGCACCGCCAGGAACGTCAGCCGGGCCTCGTCCTCGCCGCTCAGCACCTCGAGCCGCACCCCGGTGCGCTCGTGCACCGTCTTGAGCACCGTCTCGGAGTTCACCGCGTCGCGTACCGCCGACGTCGCGAACGCCAGCGTCTCGGCGCAGCCCCTGTCCTCCGCCAGGCGCACGGCCTGTGCGGTGAACTCCACGAGGGCCTCGACGCCCGCCGGGCTGACGGCGCCGTCGTCGTCCAGGTGCTCCGCCAGCCGCAGCGGCTCCTTGTACGAGGAGGCAGGGAGCGGCGCCGCGCCACCATGGGCGTCGACCACCAGCAGATGTCCTGTGTTGGACCCGATATCGAGAACGCCCAGACGCATGGAGCAGACGGTACCCCGACGGACGCCGTCCACCTGGTGTGCGCCCGCCGTCCGCCCACCTGAATTACCTTCGGCGGCCTGCCCGCGCCGGACCTACGCTTGCCGCGACGCAGGTGAGACGTAGGTGTGGTGCAGGGGGACGCCAAAGGAGGCGCGCAGTGGTCCGACACACGGTGGGCCGACGCGAGGACGTCGCACGCCTCGCGGGCGTGTCGGCCCGCACCGTGTCGAACGTCGTCAACGGCACCGTGCAGGTCTCCCCCGCCACGCGCGAGCGGGTGCTCGCCGCGATCGAGCAGCTGGACTACCGGCCGAGCGAGGTCGGGCGGATGCTGCGGTCCGGGCGGTCGGGCATGGTCGCGCTGGTGGTCCCCGACCTGGACAACCCGTACTTCGCGGAGCTCGCCCGCAAGCTCGGCGAGGAGGGCCGCCGCCACGGGTACACGCTGATGATCGAGCAGACCGCCGGCGTGCGGGAGCGCGAGCGAGAGCTGCTCGCGCGGGCGGACACGAAGGCGGTGTTCGACGGGCTCGTCGTCAGCCCGCTCGCGCTGACCGACGGCGACCTGTCCAGGGCATCCAGGACGCGGCGCCCGGTGGTGCTGCTCGGCGAGGAGCCGCACCCCGGCTTCGACCACGTCCAGATCGACAACTCGGCGGCCGCCCGGGACGCCGTCCGGCACCTGCTGGCCACCGGCAGGGAGCGTGTGGTGGCCGTCGGCGCGCAGCGCAGCCAGGCGTCGTCGAGCTCGCTGCGGCTGGCCGGGTTCGAGGAGGCGATGGCGGGCGCGCCGTGGGCCTCGGCGGACGTCGCCTACGTCGGCTCGTTCACCAGGCGCGCCGGGGCCGAGGCGACGCGGCGGATCCTGCGCGGGCGCACGCTGCCCGACGCCCTGTTCTGCTTCTCGGACCTGCTCGCCCTCGGGGCGCTGCGCGCGCTCCACGATGCGGGCATCTCGGTGCCGGAGCAGGTGGCAGTCGTGGGGTTCGACGACATCGAGGACGGCAGGTACAGCACGCCCGGCCTCACCACCGTCTCGCCCGACAAGGCGGCCATCGCCAAGGATGCGATGGCCGCCCTGGTCGGACGGATCGGCGGGGACGACGGCGAGCCGCGCCGGATCCTCGCGCCGCACCGGCTCGTCGTCCGGGAGAGCTCAGGTCGGGGAGCTCAGGCCGCGGGAGCAGCGACGCTCGTGTCCAGCCGTAGCGCCGCGACGAGCTCCCGGTAGAGCTCGTCCCGTTCGAGCAGCTCGGTGTGCTGGCCGACCGCACGCACGCGGCCGCGTTCGAGCAGCACTATCTGGTCGGCGTCGATGACCGTCGAGATCCGGTGCGCGATGGTCACGACGGCGCCGGTGCTCGCGACCTCCCGGATCGCCCCGGCGAGGGCGGCCTCGGTCAGGCCGTCGAGCTGTGCGGTCGCCTCGTCGAGCAGCAGGATGTCCGGCCGGGCGACCAGCGCCCGCGCCACCGCGACCCGTTGCCGCTCGCCGCCGGAGAGCTGCGAGGCGCTGACCTCGGTGTCGAGGCCGTCCGGCAGCGCAGCCACCCGCTGGCTGAGCCGCAGGGCGTCGACCGCGGCCCAGATCTCGGCGTCGGTGGCGTCCGGGGCGGCGTAGGCGAGGTTCTCCCGCAGCGTGCCGGGCACTATCGGGGTGTCCTGCTCGACGTACGCGATCCGGGAGCGGATCTCGTCGGTGGTCAGCTGTGCGTACGGCAGCCCGTCGAGCTCGACGCGCCCCTCGTCCGGGCCGAGGAACCGGAGCAGGAGCGACATGATCGTCGTCTTCCCCGCGCCCGACGGCCCGACGATCGCGGTGTGCCCGCGCCGTGGGACGTCGAGGCTCACGCCGTCGAGCGCTGGGGCGGCAGCGACGTCCGAGCCGGCGTAGCGGTACGTGACCTCGTGCAGCCGCAGCACCGGGGGCGCGTCGGCGTCGGCGGGCACGTCCGGGCCGGGGCGCGGTGTGCCACCGGCGGAGGCGACGTCGTCGGTCTCCAGCTCCATCTCCTCGACGTCGGCGATCCGGGCGGCGGCCGCGAGCCCGGACTGCAGCGACGTCAGCGACATCGTCAGGAGCATCACCGGCATCATCAGCTGGAACACGTACAGCAGGAAGGCCACGAGCGTGCTCACTGTGATCGCGTCGGTGGAGACCCGCCATGCCCCGACGCCGAGCAGCAGCATCACCGCCAGGTTGACCGCGACGCCGGTGATCGTCCACGACACGTTCTCGAGCTTGACCGCGCGGATTCCGCTCCGGGCGGAGGCCTCGGCATGGCCGGAGACCCGGTCGGTCTCGCGCGACTCCGCCCGGGCGGACTTCACGGTCCGCAGCGCGCGGACGACACCCTCGAGGCGTCCGCCGAGCGCACCCACGTGCTCCTGCGCCTCCTGCTGGGCCTTGGACAGCCGCGGCATGAGCGCCACGACGCTGATCCCGGCGATGAGCAGGACCACTACCGTCACGCCGAGCAGCACGGCGTCCAGGTAGGCCATGAGCACTATCGCGCCGACGAGGCCGATGATCCCGTTGACGAAGTTGACCACGCTGGACGTCGTCGCCTCGCGGATGAGCAGCGTGTCCGAGGTGACGCGGGTGACGAGCTCGCCGGGCGCGCGGGACGTGACCTCGGGGACCCGGGCGTGCAGCAGATGGCGGACGAGGCCGGTGCGGGCCGCGAGGATGATCCGCTCGGCGAGGGTGCCGAGCATGATGCCCTGGACCAGCCCCATGACGGTTCCGGCCACCAGCAGGATACCGAGGATCGTGATCGGGGTGCGCAGGGAGGCGGACGTCTCGAGCCCGTCCAGCACCGCCTTGGTCACCAGCGGCGTCACCAGCTCGGCAGCGGTGCCCAGCGCGCCGAGGATCAGGGCGACGACGAGCACTGCCTTGTGCGGGCGCGCATAGGCCCAGAGGATGCGCACCTTGTCCTGCGTGGTCCGGTCGTGTGTGGTCCGGTCGTTCGTCGCTCGTTCGGTAGTCCCGCCGTCTGGCACGTCACCGCTCCATCTGCTCGGTTCATCTGGTCGATGTGGACTGCTGCACATCCGCGACCCATCCTGCGACACCACTGTCGCATTTAGCAACTGAATTGTTTCTTCGGGTGGGACCACATACTCTCGGCCACGTGACGACGGAGCAGACAGAGCGAGGGGCGCGCGCACGGACCCGGCAGGCGGTGCTGGACGCGGCCGCATCCGTGTGGGCGCGTGACTTCTCCGCGTCCCTGAGTGCCATCGCCGAGCGCGCCGAGGTCAGCCGCTCGACGCTGCACCGCTATTTCACCGACCGCCAGGCCCTCGTCGACGCCCTGCTGCTCGACTCGCTGGCGCGGCTGGAGACCCTGGACGACGGCGCGTCCGCGCCGGCCTCGGCGATGGACACCCTCGAGCAGTACCTGCGCGCGGGCGTCGCGATGGGCGACCGCGTCATCTTCCTGTTCTCGGACCCGAACAGGTTCGACGGCAACCCCCACTGGTCCGCCGAGGACGGCGACGACGAGATGCGGGCGCTGATGGACAGCGCCCGCACCGAGGGGTCCATCGCGCCCGGGATCCCGACGTCGTGGGCGGTCTCGCTCTACTACGCGGTGCTCTACACGGCCGCCGAGGTCAGCAACCAGGACCTGCCGCGGCACCTCGCCGCCGACCTCGCCGTGCAGTCGTTCCGGCGCAGCGTCGCGCCCTGATCCTCCGCCCTGCTCAGCCCTTGCGGATCCCGCCCGGCGCGTCCGACAGCGGAACGGGTGCGGGCCGGTCGCACGTGCTCTCGACGGTCACGGCGGTCCCGCTGCCCGCCGACGCGAGCAGCGACGTCATGATGTCGAGCACGTGGTACGCGACGTCTCCGTTCGCGCGGGCGGGTGCACCCTGCGGCGTGGTCGCGAGGTCGGCGACGCCGTAGCCGCGCCCCGCGTCGCGATACCCCGCGCTGGGCGGCAGGGTCTGCCACTCACCGTCGAGCTCGTGGAGCTGGACGTCGCCGTCGAACCTGTTGGGGTCCGGGACGATCAGCGATCCGGCCTGGCCGTGGACCTCGATCTCGGAGGCCCGGGTGGCCACGGAGTCGAAGCTCATCACGAGGGTCGACAGCACGCCGGACTCGTGCCGGAGCACGCCGGTGACGTGCGTGTCGACGTCGACGGGGATGACGGCGCCCTGGCGCGGCCCGGAACCGATGGTGCGCGTGGCGCGGGTATGGCTCGCGGTGCCGACGACCGACGCAACCGGACCGAGCAGCGTGACCAGCGTCGTCACGTAGTACGGCCCCATGTCGAGGAGCGGGCCGCCGCCGGGCTGGTAGTAGAAGTCGGGGTTCGGGTGCCAGCGCTCGTGGCCGGGCGTCATCATCGTGGCGGTGGCGGCGACCGGCTCGCCGATCGCGCCCCCGTCGATGGCCGCCCGCGCCGTCTGCACGCCGGTGCCGAGCACGGTGTCCGGCGCGCAGCCCACCCGCACCCCCGCTGCCCGGCCGGCCTCGACGACGACGCGCGCGTCGTCGAGCGTGGCCGCCAGCGGCTTCTCGCCGTACACGTCCTTGCCCGCGGCGATCGCCTTGAGCGCGATCTCGGCATGGGCGGCCGGGATCGTGAGGTTGAGGACGAGGTCGACCTCGGGGTCGGAGACCAGCTCGTCGACCGTCAGTGCCCGCGCGCCCTGCTCGGCGGCGACCGCCTCCGCGCGGGCCGCGTCGAGGTCGGCGACCGCGACGACCCGCACGGCCGCGAGCCGCGCGAACGCGGAAAGATACTGGCCGGAGATCGCGCCGAGGCCGACGATCCCCACTCTCAACGGCTGGCCCACAGGATGCCCCTCTCGATGATGGTGCGGACGTTCGGGTCGCTGACCGTGGCGAGGTCGTGGCCGGGCGTGGAGACGAAGACACGCCCCTGGCCCCACCGGCGGGTCCAGACGGCCGGGCTCGTGACCGGCCGGTGCCACGCGTCGAAGTCGCGCGCGGCGACGGTGGTGGTCGCGAGCACGTCGTTGTAGTCGTCGGACAGCACCCAGTACTGCTCCGTCGTGAGCTCGAAGCTGGAGATCCCCGCGACGATCGGGTGGTCCGCCCGCTCCGGCACGATGTCGATCGTGTGCCGCAGAAAGTTGTCGGCGGCCTCGCCGGCCAGCTCCTCCGGGGGAGCCTTCGGCGGGTGCGTGGCGAACTGCCCGCCGATCAGCTGGAGGTAGTCGGAGCTGCTCCGGTACGAGTCGGCGATCCCGCCGTGCCACCCTGCCAGCCCCGTGCCGTTCCGCACGGCGGCGATCAGGCCGCGCAGCTCGTCACCCTCGATGGTGTTCATCGTGTTGGTCTGGACGACGACGTCGACGCCCGCCACGTAGTCGGCGTCGGCGTAGACCGCAGTCGTGTCCTCGATCCGCACGTCGTACCCGTGCTCCTTCAGGAACGGGACGAACGAGTCGGTGGTCTCGACGGGCTGGTGCCCGTCCCATCCCCCGCGCACGATCAGGGCGCGCTTCGTCGAAGTGTTCATGTACAGCTCGCTCCCATAGTTGCGCAACATTGAGCCCGGCGGAGTGCCACATCGCTTCGCCCCCTTTGATACAGCAACCGTCAGGCCGGATCAAGAGGCAGAATGTTGCGCAACTTGCGCGGGCCTGGCTAAGGTCACCGCATGCAGAGCTCACGCCGGACGACCCTCGCGGACGTCGCGCGGGCGGCCGGCACGACGGTGCCCACCGTGTCGAAGGTGCTGAGCGGCCGGTCCGACGTCTCCGCCGAGACCCGCTCACGGGTCATGGGCATCGTCGCGGAGCTCGGGTACCGCGGGCGGTCCGGCCGGGACGCGGCGACGCGCGGGGCGCAGTCCCCGTTCGTCGACCTCGTGCTCAGCGGCGTCGAGGGCACGTGGGCGAACCGCGCGCTGAGCGGCGTCGAGCACGCGGCCGAGGAGGCAGGGGTCGACGTCGTCGTCTCCGTCGCCCGGCCGCCGGACGACGCCTGGCTCACGCGCCTGCTCGCGCGGCGGCTGCGGGGCGCGGTGCTGGCCCTCGTCGACACCACGAGCGAACAGCTCGCGACGCTCGCCGCGGCGCGGGTGCCGATAGTCCTGCTCGACCCCGTGTCGCAGCCGCCCGGCACCGTCGCGAGCGTCGGGGCCGCCAACTGGGCAGGGGGCCGCGCCGCGGCGGAGCACCTGCTCTCGCTCGGCCACCGGCGCTTCGCCGTGCTGGCCGGACGGCGCACGCACCTCTACAGCCAGGCCCGCATCGACGGGTTCCGCTCGGCGGTCACCCAGGCCGGCCACGAGCTGCCCGACGAGCGCATCGCGCACACCGACTGGCAGCGGGCGAGCTCCGCCGCGCAGGCGACGCAGCTGCTGCGGGACGCCCCTGGGCCGACGGCCGTCTTCGCCTGCTCCGACACCATGGCGCTCGGGGTGTACGACGCCGCGGCGGCCCTGGGCCTGCGCATCCCCGAGGACGTCAGCGTCGTGGGTTTCGACGACTCCCCCGAGGCGCAGTGGGTGACTCCCGCGCTCACGACCGTGCACCAGCCCATCGCGGAGATGGGGTCGGCCGCGCTGCGGATGCTGCTGCGCCTGAGCGCCGAACCACCGGACGCCGAACCGCCGCACGTCGCGCCGCGCGAGGAGCTCGCCACGCGGCTCGTCGTCCGCGGGTCAAGCGCCCCGGTGCCTGAACGGCGGTGAATCCCCGGGAGAAGGTACGAATTCGAGGTCGCTTGCTGTCAGTAGACGTTGTCTACACCGAGCAACACACTTCGGATTCGCACAGTTCCCCCGGCCCACATCAGCCCGGCCCGGATCAGCGCTCGCTGACCGGCGCGAGCCGGACCAGCGGGTCCGGGCTGTGCACGCCGCGCGGCCGGTAGCCGAGGTCGTCCGCGAGGCCGAGGTAGTCCGCCAGCAGCCAGACGATGCTCAGCCACATCTCGGTGCCCTGGAGCCCGGCCACGGCGTCGGCGGCGTCGCTCGCGGGGGCGAAGGCGAACCCCGCGCCGTCGACCCAGCTGCGCAGCGCCCGCCGCAGCTGGCCGCGCGCCCACGCCTCGCCCTCGGCGCGGCGGTGCCCGGTCTGCCTGGCCGCGAGCCAGAGCGGGTGGATGACGTCGAGGACGTTGCAGGCGGTGTACCCGTCGGGCGTCGCCAGGTAGGGGTCGGCCGCGTGCTCCAGCACCGTGTCGACCGCGGCCTCCGGATAGGGCAGCGGCAGCCCGAGCTGAGCGTACGAGCCGCGGGTCAGCCGGTAGAAGCCGTTCACCGCCTGCAGCCAGCGCGGCGCGGGCTGGGGTGCGCCCCACATGCCGGTCTCCGGGCTCGCGGAGGCGGACAGCCAGCCCATGAGCCCGTGGAGCGGGCCGACGCCGCCGTCGGCGAGCTCCGCCGAGAAGTCGGCGATGTTGAGGGCGCACGCCGTGGCGAGCGCGTCGACGGCCGCGCCGCTCCCCCACGCCTGCGCGCCCCAGTCGCGCGCCTCGAGCGCGCTGACGACCTCGCGGTCGCTCAGCGCGTGCACCGCACGGATCGGGTGCGGCAGCCGCCCGCCGAGGAGCCGGACCGCGTAGCCGACGCTGAGGACGTGGTAGCTCGCGGGGCCATCCATGGGGTCGAGCGGCTCGTCGGACACCGTCGACGGTGCCGGACCGGACAGGCCCTCGTCGGAGAGGTCGCCCGCCGGGATCAGCCCGGTCGCCGGATCCTGCCGGGCGGTGAGGCGGCGGACCAGGTCCGCGGCGGAGAAGCCCGGCGGCGGCGCGTCGAGCAGCAGGTCGGCGATCTCGACGGCGTCGGCCCAGGGCCGGACGGCGGGCTCGAGCGCCCCTGCGAGCGCCGTCGGCCGGTCGATGAACCGGCCGTCCTCGAAGCAGCGGGCGAGCAGGGCGCCGGCCTGTGCACGCGCCCGCCCCGCGAACGCCCGCAGCTCCGTGGCGAGGTCCGTGGCGAGGTCCGGCGCCGAGTCGCCGCGGGTGTCCGTCCGACGGTCCCGCAGGACGCGTGCCGGGTTGCCCGCGACGACCGCCCAGTCGGGCACGTCCTTGGTGACGACGGAGCCAGCGCCGATGATGACGTGGTCACCGACCGTCACGCCGTCGAGGATCGTGGCGTTCGAGCCGATCCAGACGTCGTCGCCGAGGGTGATGCCCTTGCTCCAGGTGCCCTGCTGGTGGATCGGCCGGTCGGTGGCCATGCTGTGGTTGAACCCGAGGATCGACGTGTGCGCGCCGATCCGCACGCCGTCGCCCATCCGGATCTCGCCGCGGACCACCGCGTAGGGGTTGATCGAGCAGTCGGCGCCGATCGTCAGGTCGCCCGTGACGTAGGCGAGCGCCGCGATGTAGGTACGGTCGCCCACCGTGAGGCGGTCGCAGAAGACCGCCGCGTTCGGCGCGACGAAGACGCCGGTGCCGATGTGTGCGCCGTCGGCGACCAGCTCGCGCCGGCGTGCCTCCTGCGCGACGCCCTCCTCGGACGTCGGGTCGTACTCCCAGGGGAAGAAGTCGATTCGTCGGACGCCCTCGGCCGTGGAGTGATGCACGACCGCAACCCTATCCTTGGGCCGGCCTCAGGCCGCGGGCGCCTCCCAGGTCTCCTCGGCGGCGGTCAGGAACTTCAGGAGCGCGCGCTCGTCGGCGTCCATCCAGCGCGACCCGCGGGAGGCGTTCGCGCCGGACCGTTCGATCAGCTCGTCGAGCTCCGCGCGGTCGTCGGCGAGGATCGCGGGGTGGATGTAGCTCTTGCGGCACACCGCAGGGGTGTTGTGCAGGTGGGCGGCGGCGATCCGGACGGCCTCGGCACGCTGCGCGTCGTGCTCGCGCCGGGTCGCCGGTTCGAGGTGCCGCAGGTGGCCGAAGGCGACGGCGCTCGCGCCCCACGTCCGGAAGGTCTTGGCCGTGTAGTCGGCCGACGTCACCCGGCCGAGGTACTCGTTGACGTCGCGTGACCCGATGCTCCGTACCTCGTCGCCGTCCACGTACTGCAGCAGCCGCTGACCGGGCAGCTCCCGGCAGCGGCGCACGATGTTCGCCACCCGCCGGTCGTGGACCACCACGTCGTGCGGCGTGCCCGACTTGCCGCGGAAGCGGAACCGCACCTCGGCGCCCTCGACGGTGGCGTGCCGGTTGCGCAGCGTCGTCAGCCCGAACGACTCGCCGGACCGCACGTACTCGTCGTTGCCGACCCGGATCAGCGTCTCGTCCAGGAGCCGGACGACGGTGGCGAGCACCCGGTCGGCGCCGAGCTGCGGTGAGCGCATGTCGGCGTCCACGCGCTTGCGCAGGTCCGGCAGCATCGCGCCGAACTCCGCCAGCTCGTGGAACTTGGCGGCGTCGCGGTACTCGCGCCACCGGCGGTGGTAGAGGTACTGCTTACGGTTCTTGGCGTCGCGCCCGGTGGCCTGGATGTGCCCGGCGGGGTCGAGGCAGATCCACACGTCGGTCCACGCGGGCGGGATGACGAGCGAGCGGATCCGCTCGAGCGCCTCCGGGTCGGTGACCCTGGCCCCGCTGTCGTCCACGTACGAGAACCCCTTGCCGCGTCGCCGCCGCCGGATGCCGCCGTCGGCGTCACAGCTGTGGGTGAGCAGCTCGTCGATATCGCCCATCGCCTCCCCCTCCTCGTGCCTCCAGCCACTATGGACCGGTCGGCTGCCGCTGGCATCCCGCGCGTACGCTGCCGCCGTGATCGATACAGACAAGCCGTCCGGTGAGCACTGGACCAACGCGTTCCCCCAGGTAGCGGAGCGTGCCGCGGCGCTACTCGGCGTCGATCTCGCGACGGTCGCGCGGCATCAGCGTGTGGTGCCCGGCGGCTTCCACGTGTGGACCCCGGGCCGGGGCGGTGCGCAGACGATCGTCGGGTTCGACGGCTCGGCGATCGTGCGCGAGTCGGCGTTCACCGGCCAGGAGCTCCTGGCCGGCTTCGCGGCAGGCCAGCGCGACGACGCGGCCATCGGCGAGACCCCGATCAACCATGCGGCGTCGGCGGTCGCGGCCATGATCGGCGTGCTGCACGGGGAACCCGGGCGCACGGCGACCCCGTCCGGGCCGAGCGAACAGGAGCTCGCAGGCCTGATCGGCGCACCGTTCCACCAGACCACGCCCGAGGAGCTGACCGCGCGGCTGCGCGCCCGCGGCGCGGGGGCGTACTCGGTGGTGGGCATCGATCGCGCGCACGGCCCGGGCCACTGGTACGTCGCACACTTCGACGGCAACGACGTCCGGCTCCTCGACCCGATCGCGAACCGGAGCGTCGACTGGCCGTCGGCCGGCACCGACGTCGTCCGGTGGTGGGCCGACGGCGAGCCGACGACGCCCCCGGCGACCGTCGTGCTCGACGCACGCTCCGCCCACGGCCGGCGCGTCTGGCTCCGGACGACATCCTTCCTCGCTCCGCAGGCCCGCGGCCTCGTGGACTGGTTCGCCGCGCAGCCGCCCGAACGCGTCACCAAGGGCCTCGGGGTGTGGCACGGCTTCTGGTGGTCCGCCCTGTCGCAGGACGGCGACGACCTCCGGGTCGCCGCGACCGACCTCACCAAGCCGGGGATCGAGACCATGACGTGGGACGTGGACCCGATGCTGGAGGCGCTGCGGCACCAGGCCGAGATGGCGGCGTTCTGCAAGGTGACCCGGGAGTCGATCCGCTTCACCGCGAACGTGCGCGTCTACGACGGCGCGTTCGACGCCCCGGAGATCCACGTGCGCCGCTACACCCCGTCCGACGACGCCTCCGGCTGGGTCATCACGCCGTTCGCCGAGCAGCCGCGCGGAGGCACCACGCTCGTGCCCGCGCACGAGGTCTGGCGCAGGGCCCCGCACCTCGTCCGCTACCTCGGCCTGCCCACCGGGTTCCATGCCGTGTGGTCGAACGGCGGCACCAGCCGCATCTGGGACCCGGCCGGCGCCGTCGTCTGGGACGCCACGGCGCGCGCCGCCACCTGACCTGCGCCGGGGTACGGTCGTGTCCGAGAGCACGACGGAAGGCAACGATGAGCACCGAGACCCCACGCCACAGCGTCACCGCGACGACCCACATCGCCGAGCCGCCCGAGCGCGTCTGGGCCGAGCTCATGCACCCGGGTGCGCGATGGATGCTCGGCGCCAACATCGAGACGGACTTCCAGCCGGGCAGCCCCATCACGTTCGAGGGCCACTTCTTCGGCCGCGTGTTCGCGGACAAGGGCACGGTCATCGCCGTCGAACGGCCGAGACTCCTGCACTTCACGCACTTCGCGCCGCTGAACGGCCTGGACGACGTCCCCGAGAACTACCACGACATCCGCATAGTGCTGGAGCCCGACGACGGCGGCACGCTCGTCACCGTCGTCGAGGAGAACATCGACACCGAACGGCACGCGAAGGCCGCCGAGGGGTACTGGAAGGACGCGCTCGCGACGCTCGCGCACCGCGACGGCGGGACCCGCGCGTCCCACGACTAGACCGCCGGCGCACGACTTCGGTCGCTTGCACTGAGATCGGTCGGTTGATTGACCGATCTCAGCGCAAGCGACCGAAGTCACGTAGCGCACCCAGCGACCGACCGAAGTCGAACGGCAGCTGGGCGAACGCCCTACCGCTGGAGCGTCAGCAGGCCCGGCCGGTACGGGAGCAGGCCGTAGTCCACCCCGTCCGAGCTCGGCGAGCGGCCCTGGTACAGCAGCTGCAGGTTGCAGGGGTCGACGGTCATGGTCTGGTCGGCGTTGGTGCGCAGGAGCTCACCGTGGCTGATGTCGTTGGTCCAGGTGGCCCCGCTGTTGGCCTTGCCGGCGAACGGGTTGCTCTCCGTGGCGGCCTGCGGGGTCCAGGAACCGGAGAGGCTGGTCGCCGTGAACGAGCGGAAGTACCGCCCGTTGGAGCCGATGGCCTCGACGATCATCAGGTACTTGTTCTGGTCCTTGAGCTTGTAGACCTGAGGGGCCTCGAACAGGTTGTTCGTGGTGTCGCTCATGATGGTCTGGTAGTTGCTGCCGAAGTTCCCCGGGAAGTTCCCGATCGACATGCTGGCCCGGTAGATCTTCCCGTTGTCACCGGCGAAGAACAGGTACATGTTCGTACCGTCGCCGATGATCGTCTGGTCGATCGGGCCCGTGCCCGAGCCTGTGATGGACCCGGTGAACAGCGGGCTCGCAGCCGACCAGCCGTTCGGGTTCGTGGGGTCGCTCGAGGTCCGGTACATGAACGGCGACGGGCCCCACTGGTAGGTCAGCACCCAGATGTTCCGCGGGGCGAAGTAGAAGAGCGACGGTGCCACCGTGCCGGAGGACATGGCGTTCTGCGAGGCGCTCCCCATCTGCGAGTAGTTGGAGAAGAGGCTGAAGTTCATCGAGCCCCAGGACGTGCCGAAGTCGTGCGTCGTGGCGTAGACGAGCTGCTGGCCGTTGTACGGAGCCACGGTGAAGTCCTTGAGCGAGACCCAGCCGGACCTCGGGTTCGCCAGGACCCCGGTGGACGACCAGCGGTAGCTGGACGGCAGGTCGCAGGACGTCCCCGTGTTGCTGACGAGCGAGGCGTCGTCGATGTAGAGGTTGTCGGTACCGGCGGCCGTCTCCACGTAGTACGTGGCGGACGACAGCGTCCCGGACCAGGACACCGTCGTGGTGCCGGTCAGCTGCGTCCAGCCGGACGAGTTCACGTTCCCCTGGGCCAGGTTGACGTAGCTCGTCGTGCCGCCCGCGGTCAGCGCCAACGTGATCCGGCCGGTCGGGGTCCCGCTCTGGGAGCGCACCCACACGCTCGCCGTATAGCTCGTGTTGTTCGTCAGCGCGGACGTGACAGTCTGGGCGGGGCCGTTCCACGCGGCGGTCCGGCCCGTCCGCGACAGGGCGCGGGCGCCGCCATGGACCGGGCTGGTGGTGGACGCCACCGTGCCCGCGCCGAAGGCCGACCAGCCGGTCGTGCCGTTCTCCAGATCGCCGTTCGTGAGCAGGTTGGCGCTCGCGGCGGCCGCCGGGGCGACCTCGGACGGCAACGCCGCCGCCGGGGCGAGCACCAGGGCCGCGGTCAGTGCCAGTGCAAGTCGTGCGATGGACTTCCTCATCCTTCGCTCCTCTTCCGTGAGAGCGCAGCCTGCGAGGACTGCGCCTGGGCAGTACCGGTCATGCCGGTCGATGCGGTCAGCGTTGACGGCATCCACCAGCGAGCAGTGCCCCTACCTGCGGCGCGATCAGGACCGCGGCTCATCGGGAGCCGCCTGCGTGGAGCGAATCGGTGGAACGAATCGTGTGAGCGCTAACATCATTGTCGCGGGGAGTGCTCTCACGCAGCGGTAGATTGTCGATAACGTTATCGAAGTCCCACCTGGCACACAAGACATATCTCACCCAGAAATGTGTCGTAAGATGCGCACTGCGAGGGGAGTACTTCCCTAACATCGTCCGGTCATTACGGCGCACCATGCGACCTCGGGCGGCGACCTTGCTCGGCAAGGTGAAGGAGACCTCGGAGCCGTCTATTACGGAGACTCCTTGCTCGCCATCACAGGTACTGCTTCTGCTGCCCTGACCTCTGTCGCCACTCCCACCATGTGGGCGGTGACCATCCTCGCCGTCCTGGCCCTGATCGCCGTGGACTTCCTCATCACCAGACGCCCGCACGAGGTGTCCATGCGTGAGGCCCTCGGCTGGAGCGCGTTCTACATCGCCCTCCCCCTCGCCTTCGGCGGCTGGATCTGGGCCACGTTCGGCTCGGACATCGGCGTCCAGTACCTCACGGGGTACCTCGTCGAGAAGTCGCTGTCGGTCGACAACCTGTTCGTGTTCATGCTCCTGCTCACCGCCTTCGCCGTGCCGGCCGCGCTGCAGCAGCGCGTGCTCCTGCTCGGCATCGTCGGGGCCCTCGTGCTCCGCGGCGTGTTCATCGCGCTCGGGGCCGCGGTCCTGGCCAACCTCAGCTGGGCGTTCCTGCTCTTCGGCGGGATCCTCCTCGCGACGGCGGTCAAGATCCTCGTCGACCAGATCCGCGGCAGCTCGCACCACGTCGAGGTCTCCGAGCTGCGTTCGGTCCGGCTGATCCGTCGCTTCATGCCCGTCACCGACGACTACCGCGGCTCCAGCCTCTCGGTCCGCGAGGGCGGCCGGCGCATGCTCACCCCGCTGGCGGTGGTGGTGGTCGCGGTCTTCGCCGCCGACGTCGTCTTCGCGGTGGACTCGGTCCCCGCCGTCTACGGCATCACGAGCGACCCTTACCTCGTCTTCGCGACGAACGCCTTCGCCCTGCTCGGCCTGCGCGCCCTGTACTTCGTGCTCCAGGGCGCCCTGAGCAAGCTCGTCCACCTCGGGTACGGGCTCGCGACGATCCTCGCGTTCATCGGCGTCAAGCTCGTCCTGCACTGGGCCCACGGCATCTGGGCGGGCGTCCCGGAGATCCCCACGCTCGCCTCGCTCGGCGTCATCATCGGTGTCCTCGCCGTGGTCACCGCCACCAGCCTGTACGCGACGCGCGGCTCCGGCGACAAGGACCCGGAGGCATCCGAGCCCGTCGCCCTCTCCGAGACGGAATCGCGATGAGCCAGCGGGCCGCCCGGTAGCCCGGGCGGCCCGTAGTGCGTTCTCGGCCCCCCGAATCGTCACAAATCCGCTTTGATGGGTGGACACCACCGATTCGACGCCAAGGAGACCTACCCGATGAGCCAGGTAGCCCAGGTCGGCACCGTCTACCAGACCAGCCAAGAGCTTCTCGCGGCCGACCTGCCGCACCTCAGCGTCGCGCTCGACGCCAGCGGGTACGCGGTCCAGCGCGACGTGGACGGGAACTGGTACAGCGTCTCCTCCGTCGGGCCGACGGACCTCGCGGAGATCTACACCCTGATCCATCTCCCCGCGCGGCCGCTCCCTACGACCTACGGGTCTGTGGTCATCACCGACAACGGCACACCCTTCATGCGCCGCTGGGACGCCGCGACCGACGAACGGTTCGGCACCGAGCACTGGATAGGGCCCGACGGCGCCACGGTGACCGGCGAGCACCTGCGCCGCCTCGGCATCGCACGAGCATGGGACGCGGGCACGGGCGCTGGTGCGCACACGGGCTCGGCGTCGAGCAACGGCGTCTCGAACGGCGCGGGCACCCGCACCCGCTCCCGCGCGACCCACCACTCCCCCACCCGCTGACAGGACGCCAGGCGGAGCCCGTCAGGTTGTCCTCGGGTGGTCCGCCATGAGGTCGTGCGTCAGCTGCTCCACGAGCTGCGCGACCTCCGGCTCGTCGCCGTCGGGCCACTCGGCGACGTAGCGCCGCAACCGTTCCCGCTCCGCCTCGCGGATGGTCTCGGCGACGGCGTCCGCTGCGGGCAGGGCCCGGACCGTGTCGCCGTCGACCTCGACGAGCCCGCGGGCGGCGAGCGCGCCCGCGACGTCCCGCACGACCTGCTCGGAGGTCGCCGCCCGCTCGGCCATGAGCCGCACGGACCGCGTGCGTTTGAGGGAGACGCGCGTGACCATCCACGCCTCCGCCGGGGACAGGCCGACCTCCTGCGCCGTCATCTCGTAGACCCGCAACGGGTCGCGTCTGCCCACGCGGCGCCACAGGATCATGCGCAGCTCCTCGAGCGAGGTGCGGGACGACGGGAGCGCGAACGACGCACCCGCGGCATGCCCCGCCGTGGCGCCGTCGCCGCCCCGGGTCGCGGTGCGCAGCTCGACCTCGGGCAGCAGCCAGGTCAGGACGAACGCCAGCGCCGCCACGGGGACGGCCCCGAGGAAGACCACGTGCAGGGCCTCGGAGTAGGCGTCGAGGAACCACGCCTGCACCTCGGGCGCGCACCGCGCGAGCGTCTGGGCGGACGCCGCGAGCGCCTCCGGCTCGCAGGCGCCCTGAGCGCTGTCGGGGACGTCGTCGGTCAGCTCTGCGGTGAGGCGGCCCGAGAAGACGGTGCCGAAGACCGCCACGCCGATCGACGCGCCGATGGTGCGGAAGTAGGTGGTGCCGGACGTCGCGGTGCCGAGGTCGCGGTAGCCGACGTCGTTCTGCACGGCGATGACGAGCACCTGGGTGACCATGCCGAGGCCGGCGCCGAACACGAACATGCTCAGTCCGGCCTGGAGGGTTGTGGTGTCCTGACCCATGAGGGAGAGCAGGTAGAGGCCGACGGCGGTGATCGCGGTGCCGAGGATCGGGTAGATCTTGTAGCGCCCGGTGCGGGTGATGAGCTGTCCTGAGCCGATGGACGTGATGAGCAGGCCGAGCATCATCGGCGTCATCTCGAGCCCTGACTCGGTGGGCGTCGAGCCCTTGACGGTCTGCAGGTACAGCGGCAGGTAGGTGATGGCACCGAACATCGCGAAGCCGACCGCGAAACCGATGACCGCCGCGACGGAGAAGACCCTGCTGCGGAACAGGTGCAGCGGCAGCACGGGTTCGGGGGCACGCCGCTCGACCGCGATGAACGCGACGAGGGAGCCGACCGCGAGCGCCGCCATGGCGTACACGGGGGCGGAGCTCCACCCCCAGGTGGTGCCACCAAGGCTGGTGACGAGCACTATCGCCGTCGAGAGGGTGGCCAGCAGGATGATGCCCGCGTAGTCGATGCGTGGCCTGGCGCCCGCGGCGATGCGCGGCAGGACGGACGCGACGACGACCAGCGCGAGGGCCCCGACGGGGATGTTGATGTAGAAGACCCAGCGCCAGTCGAGGTTGTCGACGAAGAACCCGCCGAGCAGCGGTCCGGCGACCGACGAGACGCCGAAGACGGCGCCGAACAGGCCCTGGTACCTGCCGCGTTCCCGCGGCGGGACGACGTCGCCGATGATCGCCTGGGACAGCACCATGAGCCCGCCGCCGCCGGCGCCCTGGACCGCGCGCCACGCGATGAGCTGGCCCATCGTCTGGGACGTGCCGGCCAGGACGGAGCCGGCGAGGAAGATGACGATGCAGGCGATGAAGAGGGTCTTGCGCCCGAAGAGGTCGCCGAGCTTGCCCCAGAGGACGGTGGTCGCGGTGCTTGCCAGCATGTAGGCGGTGACGACCCACGACAGGTGCTCCGCGCCGCCGAGGTCGGAGACGATGGTGGGCAGCGCGGTGGCGACGATGGTCTGGTCGAGGGCGGCGAGCAGCATCGCGAGCATGAGCCCGCCGAAGATCGCCCAGACCCTGGTCCGGGGCAGCGCCTGCGGTCCGGCCTCCACGCTCGGTGTGGTCATGCGGTGTCTCCCAGCGTCCGGCGGACGGCGAGGTCCGCGCCCGCCACACACACTGGCACGGCACGTTCGGGTCGGCGCGGGGAGCGCGCTTTCACTGGCCGTCGGGTGAGATTTGCCGTGCCGTGAGGAGGAGGAAAGCCCGGGTTAACGACCGGGCGGCAGCGTGATGGCCGACCGGCCGGAGGGCCGGCTCGCGATCACGACAGGAGAATTCTGTGAAATCGACTGCCAACCGATCGACCACACGCCGGCTCCGGGTGCTCGGCCTGACCGGCGGAGGCCTCGCGCTCGCGCTCACCGGCGCGCTGCTGCCGCCCGCCGTCGCCACGCCCGGCACTGCCCCGGCCGACGGCGGGTGGGCCACCACTGCCTACCGCGGCGCCGTCGACGTCGTCCCCGGACCGGACGCGGACCAGGAGACCATCGACGGTGTGGTCTTCGTCGACCGCGACAGGGACTCCGAGCAGGACCGCCACGAGCGGGGCCTGCGGGGCGTCACGGTCACGAACGGCCGGGACGTCACGACGACGGACCGCCACGGCCGCTACGAGCTCCCGGCGTTCGACAACATGACGGTCTCCGTCACCCAGCCGCGCGGGTACCAGGTGCCTGTCGACGACGACAACGTCGCCCAGTTCTACTACCACCACCTGCCCGAGGGCTCCCCCGAGCTGCGCTACGGCGGCATCGAGCCGACCGGGCCGCTCCCCGACGCGGTCAACTTCCCGCTCGCGACGAGCAGGCTCACCGGCTCCGCGAAGCAGCACTGCCTGATCGGAGGCGACATCCAGCCGTACGACCAGGACGAGGTGGAGTACGCGCGCAAGGGCGCGTTCACGGACCTCGCGGCGCGGACCGACTACACCGGCTGCGGCGCGCTCTTCATCGGCGACGTCGTGGGCGACGACCTGTCCCTGTACCCGCAGATCCGCGAGCTCACGGGCATGCTCAACGGCCCGGCGCGGTTCCTGCCGGGCAACCACGACCTCGACTTCGACGCCGAGAGCAGCGAGCACACATTCGACACCTACCGGGCCCACCTCGGCCCGGAGTACTACTCCTACGACGTGGGTCGGGCACACGTCGTCGCGCTGAACACCGTCGAGTACCGCTCGGGAACCACGTACACGGGCTCGCTCGACGAGCGCCAGCTCGAATGGCTGCGCAACGACCTCGCGCGGGTGCCGCAGGACCGGCTGATCGTCATCGCCGCCCACATCCCGCTCCTCGACTATGCCGACCAGGACAGCACCCGGCACCAGGTCGCACAGGTCAAGGAGGTCTACGAGCTGCTCGAGGGCCGCGAGGCGATAGCTCTCGGCGGCCACACGCACAGCCTCGAGAGCCTGCGCGCCGGCGACAGCCTGCAGGGCTGGTCGGACGTCATGGGCGTCGACGAGCTGCCGTTCACGCATATCATCGCGGGCGCGATCTCCGGTGACTGGTACTCGGGCGTACTGCTGCCCGAGGGCTACCCGGCGGCGCTGCAGCGCGACGGCGGCCAGCCCGGCGTCCTGACGCTCGACATCACCGGCACCCGGGTCAAGGAACGCTTCACGGTCCGCGGCGAGGACGACGACCACCAGATGGCGCTCGGCGTGAACACGCCTCGCTACCGCGAGTGGTTCGCCGCCCACCGGGCCGACGCCGGCTCCGCGCCGGAGTTCACCGACCCGCTCGTCGTGTCGCGCGCCGACCTGGCGAACACCACCTGGCTGACCACGAACTTCTGGATGGGCAGCACGGGCTCGACGGTCACGGCCACGCTGGATGGCGGCGAGCGCCTCGACGCGGTGCGCACGCAGCCGATGCGGGGCGAGGCGCCGCGCATCGGCGCCGAGTGGTCCGACCCGGTGGCGGTGCAGCAGCAGCTGGTGCACGGCGGCAGCATCGCCGAGCGCTCGATGCACCTGTGGCGCCTGGAGCTGCCTGCCGACCTCGCGACCGGTACGCACATCGCGGAGGTCACAGCCACGGACGTCCACGGCCGGGAGTTCACGGAGACGCTGACGTTCGAGGTCACCGACTGACCCGAGCTCGGCGGCGCAGACAGATCGGGGCGAGGCCGCGGGTCGCGGCCTCGCCCCGTGGAACCACTACCTGTCGAAGGCGGTTATCTGTCGAGTGCGTCCTTGGCGTCCTTCGCGGCGTCCTTCATGTTCTCCCCCGCGTCCTTCAGGTCGGCCTTGGCCTGGTCCGCCCGGCCCTCGGCAACGAGCTCCTCGTTGTCCGTGGCGTCCCCGACGGCTTCCTTCGCCTTGCCCGTGGCCTTCTCTGCTGCGTTCTGGACCTTGTCTCCGGCGCTCATCAGCTCACCCTTCTCTCGGTACCCCCAGGTTCACCCGGACCCGTCCCACTCGCACGCGGTTCGGGATCAAGCCGTTCGGGACAGGGCGCGAGATCGGTCATCAGACCCGCGTGGTCGCTGGCCCAGACGCCGTCCACCGCCTCGACGCCCACCCGGTCGCACGCGACGACGTCGACCGGCGGCATACCCGTCGAACCGCAGCGGACCAGCAGGTGGTCGATCCGCCGGTACGGCCACCCCGGCATCGTGGCGCTGACGATTCCGTTGGCCGGGTCGAGGGTCCAGCCCGGTTCGCCGGGATGCGCCACCTCCCAGGCGTCGCGGTAGCACACGCTCCATCCGTCCAGGGACTGCTTCCCGGTGAGGAACCGCAGGCTCGCCGCGTCCGGGTCGGCGTCCAGGTCACCGCCGAGGACGACGAGGCGGTCGTCGTCGCCCACCAGCTCCTCCACGGCTCGCGCCACCATGACCGCCTGTCGTTCCCGGTCCGCCTCGCGCGGCGCGGCCGCCTCCGGGAAGTGGTTGACCACCAGCGTGCGGCCGAAGGGTTCCGGCGCGTCGATGCTGACCAGCAGCGCGGCCCATCGGAACTCGTAGACCGGCGGCCCGTCGGCCATCAGGTCGAGCTCGCGGTGGTCCAGGACCGGCCACCGGCTCGCGACCGAGATGCCGCTGCGCTCCTCGTCGGACCGAGCCTGCGAGTGCACGACCTCGTATCCGTCGCCGACGAGATCGGCGGTCTGGTCGTACTCGTCGGTGACGATCTCCTCGGAGAACAGCACGACGTCGGGGGCGGAGCTGCTGACGATCTGCCGCAGCAGGAGCCGCCGCGCGTCCCAGCCGGCCCGTCTGCCGAGGACGTTGTGGTTGTAGAGCCGCAGGATCGGTCGGCCGTCGGCCGCTCGGTGCGCCGTCATCCCGCCACGATAACTTCCCAGGTGCGAGGCCACGCCTCACGGTGGAGCATCGGAGGAACCGTCGTAGAGGAGGCCCGGATGACCACCGCACACGCCACCCCGCCCATGGATCCCGGTTCGTCGGAAGCCGACGAGCGCCAGCTGCGGCTCGCCGTCGAGCAGGGTGATGCCTACCGCAAGGCCCTCGACCACATGGCGCAGGACGTCGCCAAGGACGGCGGCACCCAGCAGGTCGGCGACTACCTGATCGGTTACGCCATCGAGGACGCCGAGGGCATGTACCACCTCCAGGACGGTGAGCTGGTGTGGCACAACCCCGGCGACTCCAACGCGCACGTGGAGGTCGTGGTGTGCGACGCGGCCGACGGGCGCTTCGTCCCCGGCCTCAGCGTGACCGCGACCCTCGTGACGCCCAGCGGGCAGGAGCTCGGGCCGTACCCGCACGAACTGGTCTGGCACCCGATGCTCTACCACTACGCGCGCAACTGGGACCTCCCGGAGGACGGCGGGTACACGCTGCGTGTGCACGTGGACCCGCCGACCTTCATGCGGCACGACGAGATCAACGGACGGCGTTTCACCGAACCCGTCGACGCCGAGTTCACCGGGGTGCGCATCGAGCGGGGCGCCGAGCCCGTCGACCCGCCGGAGGCCGACGGCTAGCTCGCACCGCCGACGGCGTACGCCCGGATCACCGTCTCCCTGACCGTCGAGCCCGCCGCGTCCCGTGCCTCGGCCCGCAACGAGACGTACTCGGTGCCGCGCGGCATCCGCACGGCCGCGGTGAACTCGTCCGAGCCACCGTCCGTGACCACTACCGGCTTCCAGGTCTTCCCGTCGTCGGCAGACGCCCAGAGCTTCATCTCCTCCACCGCCGACGGCGTGGAGCCGGCCTGCTGGGCGGCCGACAGGCGGAGCACCTCGCGGAGGTCACCGCGGTTGCGGTCGTCGAGGGACAGCCCGTAGTCGATCTGCAGCAGCGGCAGCACCACGCGGTCGTCCGCGAGGCCCGAGGTGAACCGCCACTCGGTCGCCACGCGGGTGGACAGCTGCCACCAGGGCGTGGACCGTGCGACGTCGGCCCGCAGGCGGTACCGCTTCGGCTCCGGCGGCAGGTCGAAGACGTAACCGGAGGTGTGGTCGTTCTCGAACACCAGCTTGTCGTCCTGCCACAGCCGGAACCGCACGTTGGCCTCCTCCTCCCACGTCAGGGCGAACGGCACCGAGTGCCCTGCGTCGTCGACCCAGAACGGCAGCTCGAACGCGAACGAGTCCCAGTCGCGGACGGCGGACGCCATGCCGGTTTCCCCGTACCCGGCCACGCCCGGTGGCGTGAACCCGCCGTGGTGCACCTGGGCGAGCCAGACCTCACTCGCCGTGTCCCCCGGCTCGAACTCGCGGATCTCGGACGCGAACCCGCTCGCCAGCAGCGCGTCGCTGTGCCGCGGCATCACCTCGTGGTACCAGCGGACGCCCTCGGCGGCGGTCACGTACTCGGTCCGATCCAGCGGCGCGACGAGCCTGTTCATGAGGCCGTAGATCGCCTGCCGCCCGGCCCGCTCGATGACGGGCGTGACCTGGACCTGTCCCTCGGCGCCCAGCGCGCGATAGTCCATGTCGAGCGTCGCGAGGTTGCGCGGCCCGGCGCGCAGGGTGAGGTCCTCGTCGGGTACCTGCCCCTCCCGCTCGACCACCGTGTCGTAGGTGTAGGCCGCCTGGTCGCGCCCGACGACGCGCAGCTTCACCGGTCGGCTGCCCAGCTCGCCGCGGAGGCGCTCGCCGGTGTCCCGGTCGGTGGCGAGCACCGGGATGCCCACGCCGTCGGCTACGCCTGGAACTGTGCCGAGCCCGTCGCTGCGGACCAGCAGGCCCGCCGCGCCCGAGGCCTCGGCGGCTGCGGCCTGCGCCGCGACGTCGCCCTGACTCACGAGCGCGAACCGGCCCCGTGCGCCCGCGGCGGCCAGCTCCGCGGCGGACCCGTCGCCCGCGTCGATCAGGCCCACCCGCTTCGTGCCGGTCACCGGCGAGGACCCGGGTACGGTGGTGGCGGGCACGTCGCCCGTGCCGCCGTCGGCGGTGAGCTGGAGCACCGGCTGACGCTGCTGGGTGGCGGACACGAACTCGAACTCGATCCCCTCGCCCACCTGCTCGGTCGGCAGCACGTAGAAGTCGGGCGCGGCGACGTCGTCGGCGTACCCGCCGTACTGGGCGCTGACCGTGCTGTTGTACTCGCCGTCCACGAGCCGGTAGAAGAGGAGCTTCTTGCCGGCGTCGTCGGTCGCACGGTGGGTGGTGACGTCCAGGGGCCGGGCGTCCCGCGCGTCCAGCTCGATGGTCGTGCTGCCGTCCACCTGCACCAGCGGGTCCGACATCGCCGTGACGGCGGTGGGCCAGGACGAGCCCTGGTCGCGCGCCTCGAAGAACCCGGCGAGGTAGTACGAGCCGGGTTCGACCCGCACGGTGGCCACGCCGTCCGTGAACTGCGGCTCGATCCACATCGGGTCCCAGGGGTCCGCCGCGTTCTGCAGCACCAGGTGGTCGTCCGACGTCGCCGGCGAGCCGTCGACGTCGGTGGCCCGGATCGTCAGGTCGTACTTCTCGCTCTCGTTGACGAACCCGACGGCCGTGCGCACCTGTACACCGCCCGGGGCCTGCGCCACCAGCCCGCCGCCGTACGCGCCGGGTGGCGCGGCAGCCGGGTCCAGGGTGAGGTCGACGCTCGCGGTGCCGCCGGCCGGGACCGACAGGCTCGACGCCGACGCCGTGACCGTGCCGTCCGGGGCGGGCTCGCCCGCCTCGTCCCGCACCGCGAGCGCCAGGTCGAGCGCCACCGCGGCCTTCCCGGGGTTGCGGTAGGTGACAGTGCGGGTCAAAGGGTCTGCCTCGTCCTGCGGGTAGCTCTGGATGCCGAACGAGAGGGACGGCGGGTCGGAGGTGACGCTCTGCTGCAGCGCGCGCGCGATCCAGACCCGGCCCGTGCCCTCCTGCCAGACCGAGTTCGGCTGCGTGTGCTGTGTGGACGCCATGAGCACGTCCTTGAGCTCCTGGCCGGTGAGGTCGGGGCGGGCCGACTGGAGGACGGCGGCGGCGCCCGCGGCGTGGGGCGCCGCCATCGAGGTGCCGCTGGCCGCGACGTGCAGGTCGTCGACCGGCTCGTCGAGCGTGGTGCCCTCGGCGCGCGCCGCCACGATGCCGACGCCGGGTGCCGCGATGTCGGGCTTGAGGGCGCCGTCGACCCGGGGGCCGACGCTGGAGAAGCCGGCGACCCGGTCGTCGTCGTCCACCGCGGCGACCGTGAGGGCGCGCGAGGCGGTGCCGAACGTGGGGATCGTGCCGTGCTCCGGTCCCTCGTTGCCCGCGGCGGCGACGGCGAGCAGGCCGTACCGCTCGCTCAGGGCGTCCACGGCGAGCGACGCCGGGTCGGTGCCGTCCGTGTAGTTGCCGCGCTGGCCCAGCGAGAGGTTGAGGATGTCGGCGCCCTGCCCGGCCGCCCACTCCATGCCGTCGATCACCCAGGACGTGTCCCCGCCGTCGGGCGTGAGCACCTTGGCGTCCAGGACGCGCGCGCCGTACGCCACGCCGCGGTTCACGCCGTCCGACGCCTCGCCCGAGCCGGCGATGATCGAGGCCACGTGCGTGCCGTGCCCGACGTCGTCAGTGGTGCTGTCCGGGTCCTCGCCCGAGCCGGTGAAGTCCCGCGCGGCCGCGACCACGCCGTCGTCCAGGTCGGGGTGGGCGTCGTCGACGCCGGAGTCCACGACGCCCACCGACACGCCCTCGCCGGTGTGCCCGGCTGCCCAGGCCTGCGGGGCGCCGATCTGCGGCGTCGAGTCGGCGTCCTGGGGCTCGACCCGGCGGTCCAGCCACACCTTGGCGATCCCGCTGCCGGACGGCGCGTCCTTGGCCGCGGGACCTGTCCCGTGGGCGCCCAGCGCGCGGAGCAGCGCCCAGGACGACGCCGGCTCACCGGCTTCCGCCGTCGTCTCCAGGTCGCCGGCCACCGCGCCGATGGACTCCAGCGTGCGCTCCGTGTCGACGCCGAGCGCCGCCCAGTCGGGCCGCGCCGCGCGGGCGTCGCCGCGGCCGCGGGTCTGGATGATGACCGGGAGGTTGTCCGTGCGCCCGTCGGCCACGAGCCGCTTGACGTCGAACAGGTCGCGGTCGAGCTTGTCCGGGACGAGCGAGAGGACGTCGGTCGGGATGACCAGGTGCCGCTCCTCGCCGGCCACCTCGTGGAACGCGACCGGCGCGCCGTCGGGGCGCTCGGCGGGCAGGATCCGGACGAGGTCCTCGCCGTCCCGCTCGGTGACGGCTACCTGGTCACCGGTGACCAGGGTGACGACCGTGGTGGTGGACCGCTCCGGCGGCTTCGTGCGATCCGGCGCCGCGTCGTCGCCGGGCGCGAGCGCCGCGGCGGACGTCGCCACGAGGGCAGCGGCCGACGCGGCGGCGACGACGATCTTGCTGATGGTCCGGCGGGCGGGCCTGGCCGTCCGGCGTGCACGAGCCTTCATCACTGAACCCCGATCTGCGGTGAGAGACGCCTCTACCTGCTGTGACGCGCCTCGAGCCGGATCAGTTGGGTATCGGTGGGGGTGAGATCAGTCGTCCAGCTGGGGCTGGGGATCGGCCAGGAACTTCTCGATCGCCTCGCGGGTCGGGACGTCCGTGACCTCCGCCCCGAAGAACAGGTTCACGAGCGTGGTCGCGATGTCCCGCACCGCGATGTTGGACCGGTTGGACGCCTCCCGCAGCAGCTCGAACGCCGCCGTCTCCTCGATGGCATAGACCACCATGAGCACACCCTTGGCCTGCTCGATCACGGCCCGCCGCTCGTCCGAGGCCTTGATCGAGGCGGTCGCGTCCCGCGCCGCCGCCGCACGGTGGGAGTCGGTGACGTCGATGAAGTAGCCGAACAGCTCGGTCACCCGGCCCGTCGCGGGGTCCCGCTTGCCCTGGCCGGTGACCGCCAGTGTCCGGGTCTTGCCCTTGGCGTCGAGGATGCGGTGCACCGAGCTGAACGTCTGCCCGGTCTCGGCCGCACGCCGCAGGACGCCGTCCACCCGTCCGCGGTCGTCGGGGTGCTTGTGCGACAGCATCAGCGGCGTCGTCGGCACGATCTCGCCCGGCTCGAAGCCGTGCATCCGGTACACCTCGTCGGACCACGCCCACTCGCCGGTCGCGAGGTCGAGGCGGTAGCGACCCACTGGCGGCCGGTCACCACCGTCCAGCGCCTGCTCGATCTTGCCGAGCGCGACGTCGCCGGGAATCTGTGCAGAGCTCACGGGGCACCTTCCAGGGACGAACCACCGAACCGATGCTTCGAACGATAGCGCTACTCGGACGCGTGGGCTCCCGGCCCGTCCACAGGTCTTCTGCGGTGGCCATGGCGGCTGTCCTTCCGGTCCTCGGGGGTGCGCCGCACCTGCCGATGGGACGGAGCCGCCACGCCGATCCCGACGTCAGAGCTCACCGGTGCGCCCGGATCGTCTCGCGGACCAGCTCGACGGTCGCTGCGGCGTCGGAGCCGTCGGGGTCCTGGTCCGGGTCGTAGATCGCCACGCTCAGGCCCGCGCAGCCGCCCCCACCGATCGCCTCGGTGGTCACGGCGGTGAGCTGGGCGAGGTCCAGGCCGTCGGGCTCGTCCGGATAGTCGGGCAGTCCCTGGGCACCGAACACCTCGGGGTCGAGGACGTCCAGGTCGACGTGCAGCCACCACCGGTCCGTGTTCGCTCGAAGGTAGGCAGTGGCGGCACGCGCGGCCGCGACCGGGTCGTGACGCATCTGGTCCAGGGGGCGGGACCAGACACCGAGCCCGGACACCGAGCCGACGTTGAACCGGCGCCGCCGCTGGTCGTCGCGCTGACCGAGCATGGTGAGCCCGCTGACCTCCAGGGCGGGCAGCCGCTCGGCGAGAGGTCCGGTGAGCAACCGCCCGGTCACACCGAGGAGCAGCCCGATCTCGCAGTTCGCGGCCTCGCCGTCCTCGACGACGTCCAGGGGCGTCGTGTCCTCGTGGCCGTCGAGGAACAGCAGGCCGGGCCGCTCGACCGCATCACGCAGCGCGGTGACCACGCCCAGCAACAGTGCACAGTCCCCGCCGACGACCACGGGGAAGACCCCGTCGGAGACAGCGGCGACGACACGCTCGTTCAGCTGCTCGACCATCGCCAGCAGCGCGGGCTCGTTGAGGAGCCCTGTCTGCGGGCCACGCCCCGTCTCGAACGTCGGCAGGTTCAGCGCGTCGCCGTCCTGGACCGTGTGCGGCGCCAGTGCGTCGACCAGCCCGGCGTCGCGCAGTGCCGAGGCGGCTCGCGCCTGGTGCCCGTCCCGGCCGAAGCCGTCGAAGGGCACGTCGATCAGCTCGATCTTCATCGGACCCCCCGACCCGGTAGCTCAGTCCTCGATGAGCGCTATGACATTGCCCGCCGGGTCCGCGATCCAGCCGATCGTGGGGCCCTGGGACGGGTCGGTGCTCCGGGCGATCCCGCGTTCGTCCTGGCTGAAGTCGGGGTAGCGGATCAGGCTCACCCCTGCCGCCTCCAGCTCCGTCACCGCCTCGTCGATGTTCGGCACCACCAGGTTGAGCACCGTGTACGACGCCGGCGCGTGGGCCTCCCCCTTGGCGTAGACGAACACGGACGACCCCTCGGTGAGGTCGAGTTCGAGCGCGCCCATGGCGTTGTCCCGCACGGGCAGGCCGAGGGTGTCGCGGTAGAAGCGGCGGGCGGCATCGAGATCGTCGACCGAAAAGCCGCTGAAGCTGCGGAGCGTGGTGACCATGGTGGGTTCCTTTCGTCGGACCAGTCCTATGGCGGACGACGGTGCGAGGCGGAAGTCATCGGTCGTCATGGATCGCGCCGGGCCGACAGCGACGCGTCCGTCCGGTCCGGCGGTGTCGGTCACGGGTGCTCTGCCAGGCCGCCCTGACAGTCGAAGAGCGTTGCCCGCTCGTCTCGTTGCCGCCCTGCGGCGGGACCGCGAAGGGTCAGGACCTGATGAAGTCCAGCAGGTCCGCATTGATGACGTCGGCGTGCGTGGTAGGCATGCCGTGCGGGAAGCCCGGGTAGGTCTTCAGCGTGCCGTTCTGCAGCAGCTCGGCGGACAACGGCGCAGAGTCCGCGTACGGCACGATCTGGTCGTCGTCGCCGTGCATGACCAGCACCGGAACCGTGATCTCGCGCAGGTCCTCGGTGAAGTCGGTCTCTGAGAACGCCTTGATCCCGTCGTAGTGCGCCTTGGCACCACCCGTCATGCCCTGCCGCCACCAGTTGCGCACCAGCGGCTCACGCATCTCCACGCCCGGTCGGTTGAACCCGTAGAACGGGCCAGAGGCCAGCGCCGTGTAGAACTCCGAACGGTTCGCCGCGAGCTGCGCCCGCAGGTCGTCGAACACGCTGAGCGGCAGGCCGCCCGGGTTCGCCTCGGTCTGCAGCATGAGCGGGGGCACGGCCGACAGGATCGCGGCCTTGGCCACCCGCTCCTCGCCGTGCCGCGCGATGTAGTGGATCACCTCACCACCACCGGTGGAGTGTCCGATGTGCACGGCGTCACGAAGGTCGAGGTGCGCCGTGACCGCGGCCAGGTCGTCCGCGTAGTGGTCCATGTCGTGACCGTCACCGACCTGGGTCGACCGGCCGTGGCCACGCCGGTCGTGGGCGATCACGCGGTAGCCCTGCTGCACGAAGAACAGCATCTGGGTGTCCCAGTCGTCCCCGGACAGCGGCCAGCCGTGGCTGAACACGATCGGCTGCCCGCTCCCCCAGTCCTTGTAGAAGATCTCGATACCGTCGTCCGTGACTACCGTGGGCATGCTTCCGTCTCCGTCCGCTGTACGAGGAGCCGCTTCGACGAGGGGCTCCGCCGGGCCCGCACGGCCCGCCTGCCTTCCAGCATCCGCCGCCGTGGCGGGGACCGCAGGCCGGGATGGTCAGTTCACCCGGTCGCGTGCTGGCTAGATCCCGAAGACGCGTTCCGCCGTGCCCGCCATGACCGCATGCCGCTCGCCGGCAGTCAGGTCCGCGGTCGCGTACCGGAACGCCTCGACCACATCGGTATAGCTGGAGTACAGCCGCTCCACCGGCCAGTTCGACCCGAAGAAGACCCGGTCGGTGCCGAACGCCTCGATCGGTGCCAGCACCCACGGGCGCCGGGACACCGGCGTCCAGCCCGGCTCGGCCATGCCGAGCGACGAGACCTTGCAGGACGTGTTGGGCTCCGCCGCGAGTGCCCGCAGCATGGTCCGCCACGCCTCGAACGTCTCCGGGCGGCGGTCCGGCGGCATGCCGGCCTGGTCGAGCACGAAGCCCGTCTCGGGGTGGGCGCGCACGAGGTCGAGCGCTGCCGAGGAGTCCTCAAGACCGACGGTGTGGAAGAACATGCCGCCCACCCGGCCGAGCTCGGCGTACCCGCGCCGGAACGCGGGATCCGCGAACCGGGCAGCCGGCCCCATCTCCCGCACGCCCCGGAAGACGCGGTGGGCGCGGTGCCGGTCGAGCTGCGCGGCGGCGTCGGGCGCCGCGAGGTCGCAGGTGACGACGGCGGCGTCGGGCCAGCCGGTCTCGTCGGCGAGCCGCTGGAGCCAGGCCGTCTCGGTGACCGGGTCGCGGGCACCGAAGGCCGCGTTCATGTGCACCACCTTGGTGAGCCCGGCGAGCCGCCCCTCCGCCCGCAGCTCGGGTACGGAGAAGCGAGCGGTGCGGACGGCGACGAGGTCCCCGAAGGGGAAGTCGTCGCCGTCCAGCCACCCGTACCCGAGGTCCTGCTCGCGCCGGTCCCACAGGTGCACGTGGGTGTCGACGAACGGGGTGCCTGCGACCATCACGCGTGCGGCTTGATGTTGAGGTTGACCCCCAGTGCGGCCTCGGTGTCCAGGACCGTCCAGGAGCCGCCCGGGTAGTAGGCCTCGACGCGTGTGGCGAAGCCGGCCGTCTCCAGGCCTGCGACGACGGCGTCGCGGGCGTCACCGACCGCGAACCCGAGGTGGTGGACGCCCTCGCCGTGCGCCGTGAGGAACTCGCGGAAGGTCGACGGGTTGGCGTCGGGCTCGTTGAGCTCGATGACCACCTGGCTGCCGGGGACCGTGATGACGGCGAGCCGCAGCCGGTAGCCGGCGGGCTGCCCGCGGTACGTCTCGTCGGGGTTGGGCTCCAGCGTGACGACCTCGGGCCGCTCGATGTCGAACAGGGCGCACCACCGGTCGAGCGAGGCCTCGATGTCCTCGACCGCAAGCGCCACCTGGATCAGCCCGCCGACGGGCACGGGGGCGCTCATGCCCACGGCTCGTCCGCGACGACGACGTCCCGGTGGGTGCGCGCCGACTCCTCGATGGCGAGGCCGAGGGCGTGGTCCTGGCAGGCCGAAGCGAGCGAGTAGGGCCCCTCGGCCTCCCCGCGGGCCCACGCGCCGACGGCGACCAGGTTGTCGGCGACCGCAAGGTCGTCCTCGGACAGCCGGGTACCCACCCAGGCGTTGCGCCACACGACCTTGCCGTTGAAGGAGGCGTGGACCACGTCGTTGCCCTCGAGGTTCATGTCGACGCCCGTGCGGCGGTACTCGATGCGGGAGGTGACCGGGTCGTGGCCGTCCCAGGAGGTCACGGTGTCGTCGACCAGCTCGCCGAGCGTGCCGCGCACCACGACGCGCCGCGCCAGGAGCGGGTTCCACCACTGCATGTTCATGAAGTCGTAGACGCCGACCCGGCCGTCGCCGAAGTCGAGCGTCGCGTAGGTCGACGTCTGCACCTCGGGCTGCGGGTCGGTGTTCCACCCGTCGAAGCCGAGGGGCAGCGCCATCCGGGTCTCGAAGCTGCGCCCGGACACGACCGCGCGGTCGGTGCCGACGTCGAGGTACGCGCGGATGAGCGACGTCGCGTGGTAGAGGTGCGTCGAGGCGACCTCGACCGCCTGCGGCGTGCCGATGACGCCGTCGGCGATCACCGCCAGGCGGGCGGCGTGGCCCGGCATGAGGACGTACTGCTCGGCCACCTGGACCAGTGCCTCGTCCTTGATGGTGGTCCACAGGTCGCGCAGGCCGGCCAGGTCCGGCGCGGGCGGGGTCTCGGCGAGCACGCGGACGCCGCGGGCGGTCAGCTCCTTGAGGATGCCGGGCATGGCGGGCCACGACACGTCGGCGACCACGAAGTCGGGCTCGTGGGCGAGGAGCTCGTCGAGCGAGGTGACGCCCGGAACGCCGTGCCGGGCCTGGATCGCGTCGGCCTTGGCCTGGTCACGTGCCAGCACGGCGACCGCCTCGAGCCGGGCGGGGTCGGCGGCGGCGACACGCAGGTGGAACTGCGCGCGCCACCCCGTGCCGATGACGGCGAAACGTGCGGGGTTGCTCATGGGTGCTGTCCTCTCGGTCATACGTCAGTACTTACTTTCGGGTCGGACGGAGTCAGACCTGGCTCATGCCGCCGTCGACGGTGAGCTCGATCCCGGCGACGTAGCTGGACTCGTCGCTCGCGAGGAAGCACACGGCGGCGGCGACCTCCTCGGGGAGCCCGACGCGGCCCAGCGGGATCTGCGCGACGACGGCCGCCTCGACGTCGGC
Organism: Promicromonospora sp. NPDC050249; assembly: GCF_040656015.1. NCBI lineage: Bacteria > Bacillati > Actinomycetota > Actinomycetes > Micrococcales > Promicromonosporaceae > Promicromonospora > Promicromonospora sp. NPDC050249. Next base: position 62,559 of record NZ_JBFAKY010000003.1, read on the forward strand.
CGAGCCGCCGGTGAACGCGTCGAACCCGGCGGTACGGGTGGGGCCGGGGCTCACCGCGTTCGCGCGGATCCCCCGGTGGCCGAGCTCGGCCGTGAGGGTGCGCGCCAGGGAGCGCACCGCGGCCTTGCTCGCGTTGTAGACGGCGTGGCCGGGACCGCCGTTGGTGCCGGCGATCGACGACGTGAGCACGATCGACGCGCCGTCCGCCAGGTGCGTGGCCAGCGCCTGCACCGTCAGGACGGTGCCGCGGAACGTCAGCCCGGCGACGGCGTCGAACTTCTCGGGCGTCAGCGAGCTCACCGGCGTCGCCTCGACGTCGCGGCCCGCGTTGACGTGCAGCACGTCGATCTTGCGGCCCAGCCGGGCGACGGCGTCCGCCAGCCGGGCGAGGTCCGCGACGTCCGACGCGTCGCCGACGACACCGACCGCCCGCGGCCCGAGCCGCGCGACAGCGGCGTCGACCGAGGCGGCCGAACGCGACGTGACGACGACCGTCGCACCCTCGGCGACGAACCGGGTGGCGACCGCCAGGCCGATGCCCGCGGTCCCCGCCGTGACCACGGCGAGCCTTCCTTCGAGCATGCCCACAGGGCTCTCCTGGGTGATCACTTGAGCGCTCCCGCCGCGAGGCCGCGCTCGAAGTACTTCTGCAGCGCGAGGTAGGCGACGAGCATGGGGACGGCGGCGATGACGGCCGCGGCGAGCACCCCGGTCTGGTCGTTCGTGTACTGGCTGACGAAGTACGACGGGAGCAGGGTCAGGACCTGCCGGCCCGGGTCGTTGAGCATGAGCATCGGCAGCAGGTACGCGTTCCACGCCGCGATGAGCGTGAGCACCACGATGGCGGCCGCGATGGGCCGGGTGAGCGGCAGGACCACACGCCAGAAGACCTGCCAGATGTTGGCGCCGTCGACGCGGGCGGCGTCCATGATCTCCGACGGGATGCCGTCGTAGAAGTTGCGGGCCAGCAGCGTCGTGAACGGGATCTGCAGCGCCGCGACGGGCAGGATGACCGCGACGAGCTGGTTGTACATGTCGAAGGTCGAGGCCGTGACGAACAGCGGGGTGAGCAGCACCGCCTCGGGCATGGTCAGCGCGAGCAGCAGCGCCCAGAACCAGAGCTCCTTGCCCGCGATGCGCAGCTTGGAGAACCCGAACGCCGCGAGCATCGTGCAGGCGTACACGATCAGGATCGCGAACACCGAGATCAGCACCGAGTTGAGCAGGTAGGTGGGCAGCACCCCGGTCTGCCACACCTTGACGTAGTTGCCGAGGCCCCGGCCGCCGAGCGAACCCTGGACCATCGCCACCAGCGGCAGCAGGAAGGGCAGCGCCATCAGCGTGACGACGAGCTGGATGACGATCTTCGAGCCGAGCGAGCGTGTCACCAGCATGATCAGGCCTTTCCCTCGTGGCGGTTGCGCAGCGACATGAAGACGCCGCAGGCGAGCGCGAGCACCAGGAGCGCGACGGAGATCGCGGCGGCGTAGCCGAACCGCTTCTCGGACAGCATCGTGTGGTAGATGTACGTGCCCAGGAACTCGGTCGCGTAGTTGGGGCCGCCCTTGGTGATGAGGTACGGCCAGTCGAACGTCTTGAGCGCCCCGATCAGACCGAGGGTCGCGAGGGCCACGGTGGTGCCCTTGCACATGGGCCACACGACCGACCACAGGGTGCGCAGGTTCCCGGAGCCGTCCATGCGGGCCGCCTCGAGGATCTCGGTGTCGATCTGGCTCATGGCGGCGTAGAAGAGGATGAAGGTCAGGCCGGTCCACTGCCAGATCGTGGCGAGCATGACCACGCCCATCGCGGTCGTGCCGCCGGCCAGCCACGTCTGCGCGAGGCCGTCGAGCCCCACCGCCCGCAGGAGGGTGTTGAGCTGGCCGTCCGCGTCGAAGATCTGGCGGAAGACGGGCGCCATGGTGGCGGGGGCCAGGACGGTCGGCACGAAGACGACGACCTTGTACACCCCGCGCAGGTAGACCTGGGAGTGCATGAGCGCCGCGAACGTGAAGCCGAGCGCGGTCTGCACGGTGAAGGTGACGACATAGAAGACGGCGGTGTGCGTCAGCGCCTTCCAGAAGACGGGGTCGCCGAACATCTCGGCGAAGTTCGCCAGGCCTAGGAACGTGGGCTCGGTGAGGATGAAGCCGTTCCAGTCGAGGGTGGAGACGTAACCGGTGTAGCCGATCGAGAAGTAGATCAGGCCGACCACGACGACGATCGCGGGCAGGATCCACGGCAGGCCGTTCGCCGCCGGTCTCAGCCCCCGGCGGCGCGGCGCCACCGCGCGCGCACCTCCGGTGGGTGTCACGGCGTCAGGCAGCGTTGCGCTGATGCTCATTGCTTGTCCTTCGGGTCTTGGGTGGCTCGTGCCTGATGAAGGGGTGGACCGGCCGCAAGGGGTCGGCCGGCCCACCCCGGTCCGTCACTCCGCGGCGGCGACGCCCTGGAGGGTCTTGAGGGCGTCCGGGATCGACATGTCCCCTCCGGCGACGCCGACGAGCGCGTCACGGAAGGCGGTGTTGAGCTCGGCGCTGACGGTGGCGAAGCGCGGCTGCGTCGAGGCAGCCGCCGCTTCGGTGTACGCGGACAGGACGTCGGCCTGCGCCTGCGGGTCCACGAGGTCGATCTGGTCCCAGTCGGGCGTGATGCCCGCCAGGGCGGGGATGTTGTTCAGCGTGTCCGCGACCGACTGCTGGCCGGCCTGCGACGTCGCGAGCCAGGTGACGAACGTGGTCGCCGCCGCCTGGTTGTCCGAGCGGCCGGAGACGGCGAGGCCGTAGTCCGCGTCGCCGAACATGTTGCCCACATTGCCGGTGCCGGCAAGGTCGGGGAAGTCGACGGGGACGAGGGTGATCGGCTCCGGGTCCGACACGCCCGCCGCCTCCATGGCCGTGACCATCGAGTCCTTGACGGCGTACTGCGTGTACCAGGAGCCCATCATGATCATGGCGTACTTGCCCTGCATGAACTCGTTGTTCGCGTCGGGGTACTGCTGCAGGCCGACGGCGCCCTCCTGCATGATCCCCTCGTCGAACAGCGACTTCCAGGTCTCCATCGCCTGCGTGAACTTCTGGCCGGAGTCGCCCTCGGTGAACGACGCCTCCCCCACCGTCGCCTTCTGGTAGAGCCCTGGCTCGATGTTCTCGACGATGGCCTCGAAGGTGTCCATGTCGAAGGCCCACTGGCCGGCGCCCTGGACGAAGCAGCCCTCGCCCGCTGCCTCGAGCGTGTCGCACACCTGCTTCCAGGAGGCGAGGTCCGTCGGGGGCTCGAGGTCGTACTTCTCGAAGATGCCCTGGTTGATCCAGAGGTTCCCGGAGTAGACGGCGCCTGCGGAGAGCCCGACCAGCTTGTCGTCGACGGTGAGGCCGCTGACGCCCAGCTCGGAGACCTTGCTGGACCAGTCCGGCCCGAGCGCCTCCTCGACCGCGGGGGTCAGGTCGATCGCGCCCGGCCCGAAGGTGTCGACGCCGCCGTTCGCGGAGCCCGGAGCGACGTTGAACACGTCCGGCCCGTCGGACGACGTGATGGCCGGCGAGAGCACCGAGTCGTAGCTGTCGATCGGCTTGGAGACGAACTCGACCTCGATGTCGGGGTACTCCTCGTTGAACGCCGCGATGAGCTTCTCGGCGTTGATGGCGTCCGGGGTCCAGCCCCACCAGGTGATGCTGCCCGCGGTCGCGTCCCCGGTCGTCGCGCCGCCCTGGCTGCCCGGCGTGCACGCCGCCAGGAGCAGGCTCGCCGTGGCCACCGCTGCGACGGCCCCGACCCTGCGGGCCGACAACGTCTTCTTCGACGTCTGCATCTCTGCGTCCTTTCCTCGTCCTCGGGACCGTTGCGGCACCTCCGAGGTGCGAAAGTTTCTTTAAGGCTTTCGCTTTCCGGTACGATAGGGTGCGGTCACGACGACGTCAACACCCGTCGTCAGCACGGTTCGGCGACGAGGAGGGGCGCGAGATGACAGGGACGGCCACGAGGCCCGAGGCCGGCGCGGGACGCAGGGAGCGGCGCGGCGGCGTCACCATCGCCGAGGTCGCCGAGGCAGCCGGGGTCTCGACCCCCACCGTCTCCAAGGTGCTCAACGGCCGCCCGGGGGTGTCCGCGGCCACCCGCCGCCAGGTGGAGCAGGTGCTCGCCGAGCGCGGCTACGAGCAGCGCCGCCCGCACCCGGGCGCGGGCAGCGGGCTCGTCGACTTCGTGATCGAGACCCTCGACACCCAGTGGGCGACGACCCTGCTGCGCGGCGCGCAGACCGAGGCCGCGCGGCTGGGCCTCGACCTGGTGCTCACGACCAGCAGCGGCGACTCGTTCGGCACCGCCGCGTGGGTGAACCACCTCGCCGAGCGCGGCTCGGAGGGCGTGGTGCTCGTGGCGGCACACGTGCACGACTCGGTCGAGGCCGAGCTCTCCCGCCTGCGCATGCCCGTCGTCCTGGTCGACCCGGTCGGGGCCGCCGCCCCGGCGCTGCCCACGGTCGCGGCCACCAACTGGGCGGGCGGGCGCGACGCCACGGAGCACCTCATCGCGCTGGGCCACACGCGCATCGCCGTGATCACCGGCCCCATGGACGAGGAGTCGCACCGCGACCGCCTCGACGGCTACCGCAGCGCGCTCCAGCGGCACGGGCTGCCCGTCGACGACTCGCTGATCCGCCACGGCGACTCGCTGGTCACCGGCGGCCGCACCCACGGGCGGGACCTGCTGGACCGCCCGGACCGGCCTACCGCCGTCGTCTCCGGCTCGGACGAGCAGGCCTACGGCGTCTACCTCGCCGCCGAGGAGCTCGGGCTCAGCGTCCCGGAGGACCTCTCCGTCGTCGGGTTCGATGACGTCGAGCTGTGCCAGTGGGTCACGCCCCACCTGACCACCGTGCGGCAGCCGCTGCTCGAGATGGGCCGCGAGGCGGCCCGGATCGTCATCGAGATGTCCCGCAACGAGCTGCGGCCCGCTCCGCGCACCGAGCTCGCCACCTCACTCGTGGAACGCCACTCCACGGCCGCGCCGCGGCGCTGACGCGGCGACACTGAAACACTCAAGGAAAGTTTCCATGGCCACGACCGTCAAGAGCTCCGCCGATCCCCGCCTCGCGCACCGGCACTCCCGCGCCACCGTCACGGTCCTGGACGCCGCGGGGCAGCCGCTGGCCGGCCGTGAGGTGCAGGTCGAGCAGACCCGGCACGCGTTCCTGTTCGGCAACATCGGCTTCGACTTCGTCGGCCTGGCCAACGGGCTGGGCACGACGCCGCTCTACTCCCCGTTCGGCGGCGCCGCTGTCGAGACCGCCCGCACGCTCGCGCCGCTGTGGTTCGACCTGTTCAACCAGGTCACGCTGCCGTTCTACTGGCGCGGGTTCGAGCCGGAGCGCGGCGCGCCAGACACCGACCGGCTGCGGCGCACCGCCGCCTGGTTCGCCGAGCGCGGCGTCGCCGTCAAGGGCCACCCGCTGCTCTGGCACACGATGGCGCCCACGTGGCTCCTGGGGCTCGGTGACGAGGACGTCGAGCGAGAGATCCGGCTCCGGATCTCTCGTGAGGTCTCCGGGCTCGGCGACGTCGTGCCCACGTGGGACGCCATCAACGAGACCGTGATCATGCCGGTGTTCGACCGTGAGGAGAACGCGGTCACCCGCCTGGCGCAGCGTCTCGGCCGGGTCGGCATGGTGCGGCTCGCCGTCGACGCCGCCCGCGAGGCGGACCCGTCCGTCACGCTCCTGCTCAACGACTTCAACCTGTCGGCCGACTACGAGCGGCTCGTCGAGGAGGTGCTCGACGCCGGGGTGCGGATCGACGCGCTCGGGCTCCAGTCGCACATGCACCAGGGCTATCGCGGCGAGGAGTACTTCGCCGACGTGCTCGACCGGTTCGCGCGCTTCGGCCTGCCGCTCCACCTCACCGAGAACACCCTGCTGTCGGGCGACCTCATGCCCGCCGACGTCACCGACCTCAACGACCACGTGGTCGGCTCCTGGCCCTCCACCTCCGAGGGCGAGGCACGGCAGGCCGACGAGATCGTGCGCCACTACACGCAGCTCGTCGCACACCCCGCCGTCCAGGCCGTCAACTACTGGGGGCTCACCGACGAGGGCGCGTGGCTGGGCGCCCCCTGCGGACTGGTGCGCGCCGACGGCACGCCCAAACCCGCGTACGACGCCCTGCGCGGCCTGATCAAGGACGCGTGGTGGCTCTCGCCCACGACGACCCGAACTGACGAGCACGGCCGGATCCAGGTGGACGCCTTCGCCGGCGACTTCCGGCTCACCGCCGGCGGCGACACCGGCGAGCTCACGCTGCCCGCCGGTGAGCAGGCCGGGTCGGTCACCCTCGGCGGGGGTGGACACTGACCCGACCTGGCCCGGGTTCCCGAGCGACCTCACGACCGCCCGTCTACGTGGCGAGGAACTCGACGACGCGAGCGGCGGCGTCCTCCGGCTACGGGCAGGTGGCTGGCCTTGGTCGGGATCATGACGTCGTGGTCTCCCTGGAGGAGATCGTCTCCGCGCTCCGGCGGCCGCTGATGTGGAAGGGCACCACGGCGTCGGAGTCTCCGTGGACGACGAGGGTCGGCACGGTGAATGCGGCGAGGTCCTCGCGGAAGTCGGTGAAGCCCGCCTGGTCCGCCCGGATGCTGGCCTCGAAGTGCGCCGCCCACGCGGTCCTCCGCCATGGTGATCGACGGGGCGTGTGGTTCATCTTTCTCTCCGAACTCGTGGTTTCTCGGCACTGTGTGCGCCACACCCAGAGTCCACCGCCACCCCCGGCCGAGCATCCGTCAGATGATGTAACAGAGCCGCACTCGCTTGCCGGTTCGCGGCGGTCGCCGGTCAGGAGCTTCTGCACGAGACCGCGAGGTCCGTCATGGCGCCCCGTAGGTGGGTGCCACAGAACGAGTGGGTCTCAACGGGCCTCGAGGACGAAGAAGAGGAAGGACACGAAGGCGGTCCGCTCTCCGCTCGCGATACGTGGCGGGAGGAGTTCGGACGGAGTGTCCGGGGAAGGCGCGGGTTCGGCCATGGACGCGATGCTGAACCCCGCGGCGGCGAAGGCGTCGGACATCGCGTGCAGGGGGCGGTGCCAGTACGTCAGCGTCCCTGGCTGGCCCGCGAACTCGTACTCCTCCGAGAACTGCCGGATGGCGAAGTAGTCCTCGTCCGGGAAGAAGAAGGGCCGTATCAGCGGGTGGTTGACGGAGAGGATGAAGCGGCCACCCGGCTTGAGCACCCGGTGCAGCTCGGTCAGCGGCGGGTGCCAGTCCTCGAGATAGTGCAGGACGAGGGAGGCGACGACGTCGTCGAAGGTGTCGTCCGCATACGGCAGTGGCTGCGTGAGGTCCGCGACGGTCAGCGGGACGTCGCCACCGAGCCTGCGGCGGGCCAGCTCGATCATCGCGGGGCTGCCGTCGAACCCGGTCATGTCGGCGCCGCGGTCACGCAGCTCGGCGGACAGCGGTCCGGACCCGCAGCCCGCGTCAAGGATCTTGCGGCCGCGCACGTCGCCCGCAAGGCGGAGCATCGCCGGTCGCTCGTACCAGGCGTTGAGCAGGCTCCCGGCGTTCTCGGCGTCGTAGCCGACTGCGAACTCGTCGTAGTGGTCGGCCTTCATCGCGTCCCCTTCGCCGGACGGCCCATGTCCCGCGTGACGCTATCGGGCTGGATCTACGCAAAGGCCTCGCGGCCAGGCCTCTTTTCCAAGAGCACCAAGGTCCTACCCGCCACGTTCACGCTGCGTCCTGCACGGGCGTCGCCCCGAGAGGGCGACGCCCGCGTCAGCGCCGCTCCCCTACTTCGGCCGGACGTTGTGGTTGTGCGCGAAGAGGTTGTTCGGGTCGTACCGCCGCTTCACCTCCGCCAGGCGCTCGTACGTGGCCGTCGGGTAGACGGCGGCCACGTCGTCGTCGGTGGCCGTCGTGAGGAAGTTGGCGTAGGCCCCGCTGACGTGCGGGCCGAGCTTCTCCCAGATCGCGTCCAGGCCGGCGCGCGCCGCCTCGACCACGTGCACCGGGCCGCCCACCAGGGTGGCGACCATCAGCTCCGCCTGCCGGTGCGCGTAGGCGGTGGCGTCGCCAGGGACCCGCGCGACCGCGCCACCCACGCTGCGGATCGCGATCGACGGCGACCCGGGCGACGTCCCGACCTCGGCCAGGATCTGCAGGACCTCGGCCACCGACTCCCGCTCGACGAAGCCGTCGTGCGCGAGCACCTCGATGCCGGGCGGCGGGGAGCCGCCCTCGACGAGGATGTCCGCGTAGGCGTGCGGTGCCACGTCGTCGTCCAGGACGGTGCCCAGCGCGCGGATCGGGGCGAGCGCGCGGGCGGCCGCCTCCGGGTCGTCGCCGTCGAAGGCGACGTGGATCTCCACCGGCGCCTCCGGGCCGCCGGCCATCGGGTTGGCGAGGTTCGCGATCGACGTGAGCTCCTCCGGCGCGGTGCGCAGGTATTCCGCCCAGCCCTGGAGCACCTCGACCGCCTCGGCCTGCGGGAACGTGACCTTGCCGAAGACGACCTCCGTGGTCGGGTGCGCCTCGAACTCGAAGGACGTCACGACGCCGAAGTTGCCGCCGCCGCCACGGATCGCCCAGAACAGGTCGGGGTTCTCCTCGTCGCTCGCGGTCACGATCTCGCCGTCCGCGGTGACGATCTCGGCGGCGACCACGCTGTCCAGGGCCAGGCCGTACCGCCGGACCTTCCAGCCGATGCCACCGCTCAGCGTCAGCCCGCCGACACCGACGCTCTTGGTGTCGCCGGAGGAGATCGCGAGCCCGTGCGGGGCCAGCGCCTCCGCGACGTCGCCCCAGTGGGCGCCGCCGCCGACTCGCACCAGGTGTCGCTCGCGATCGACGACCTCCACGGTCGCGAGCAGGCTCAGGTCGATGACGACGCCGCCGTCGTTGGTACCGAACCCGGCGAAGCTGTGGCCGCCGCCGCGCACCGACAGCGTGACGCCGGAGCCGGCGGCGAACCGGACCGCGGCCCGCACGTCGTCGACGCTCCCGGGGCGCAGGACGTAGGCGGGGTTCCCCGCGGCCAGCTTCGAACGGCCGACCGCCTCGTACTCGGCGTCGCCCGGTTCGATGATGTCGCCGCCGAAGTCACGGCGGAGGGTCTCGATCGGTGAGGTCATAACGTTCCTTCCACAGGGGTGCGGTGCGCGGTACACCGCCGCAGTAGTGACCCGCCAGGCCCCCGAGATGTGACCGCGGGCGATGTGAGGGGCGCCACACGGGCAGCGCTACCGGAGCGCCGGCGATCAGACCGAGCCCACCACCGCGAGCAGGCGCAGCCGCTCGGCGCTCTCCGTGCCGGGAACCGCCGTGAACACCGTCAGCGCCTGGTACTGGTCGGGGTCCAGCAGCGTCTGCCCGTGCAGCTCGACCAGCCCCACCTCCGGGTGGTTCAGCCGTTTGGGCTCGCAGTAGGGGCCGAGCACGGGGTGCTCGTCCCACAGCCGCGCGAACTCGGCGCTACGGCCGCGGAGGCCGTCCGCGAGCTCGGCCGCCGGCGACGTCGGCCCGGTCTGCGCGTGGACCGCGGCGAGCCGGGCCGTGAGGGTGCGGCCGTGCCGGTCGTGGTCCTCCTCGGGGATCCGGTCCCGGCTGCGCGGGTCGGTGAACCACCGGTAGACCCGGGCCCGCTCCGGGCCCGTGTACGCGGTCTCGTCGCCGAGGAGCGCCGCGGCGAGCCGCGTCTGTCGGAGCGTCACCCCCAGGACGTTCTCGACCTGGGCGGGCGCGTCCGCCAGCCCGTCCAGGATCCGCATCAGGCCGGCGTTGATGTGGTCGCTGCGCCGGACGCGGCGCGGTAGGGCGTGCCCGGCGAGCTCGACCAGCCGGTCCCGCTCCTCGAGCGTGAGGTGCAGACCCTGGGCGATGGCCGCGAGCACCTGCTCCGAGGGCACCGCGCCGCGGCTCTGCTCGATCCTGCTGTAGTAGTCCGCCGAGACGCCGCTCAGCGCGGCGACCTCCTCGCGCCGCAGGCCGCTCGTGCGGCGGCGCGGCCCGCGCGGCAGCCCCACGTCCTCGGGCTGCAGCGCCTCCCGGCGGGTGCGCAGGAACTCACCGAGCTGCTCGCGATCCATCGACCTCACCTCTACCTCGTTCTCCGAGCGGCGCGTCAGGAAAACGCACGCCCGTCATCTCCTCGGACACCGCCCACAGCCGGGCGGCCGCCACCTCGTCGGTGGCGGCCCGGTAGACCCGCTGCCGGGCGGACCCACCGGTGAAGTGACCGATGCCGTCGGGGCCGTAGAACGTCCCGCCGTCGGCGGCCGCGTCGGTGGCCGCCTGCAGCGCGGGCAGCAGCCCCTGCTCGACCGGCTGCACGAAGATCCTCAGGCCGAGCAGCCGCCGCATCACGGCGTCGATCCGCGGCGGCTCCGGGCTGCCGAGGCCCGGCCCCGCGGTGTACAGGCCCGTGTAGGTGGTCCCGGGGTGGGCCGCGTTGCTCACGATCCCCCAGCCGTGCGCCCTGCTGCGCCGGTCCAGCTCGAGGGCGAACATCAGCTGGGCCAGCTTCGAGAGGTTGTAGGCGCGCACCGGCGAGTAGTCGCGCTCGCTGTTCAGGTCGTCCCAGTCGAGGCGCCCGAACCGCGCGGCCGCGCTCGACATCGTGGTGACGCGCGCCCGGGAGCTGCTCAGGAGCGGCAGCAGGTGCCCGACGAGCGCCATGTGCCCCAGGTGGTTGGTGCCGAGCTGGAGCTCGAACCCGTCCGCCGTCGTGGTGCGGGCCGGCGGCGTCATCACTCCCGCGTTCGCGACGAGCAGGTCGATCGGCCGCCCCTCGGCCAGGAGTCCGTCCGCGAGCGCCGCCACCGACTCGAGCGACGCGAGGTCGGCGGGGCGGGTGGTGACGACGACGCCGGGCACGGCGGCACGCAGCCGGTCGGTGGCCGCGCGGCCCTTCGCCGGGTTGCGTACGGGCAGCACGAGCTCGGCTCCGGCGCGGGCGAGGCGTTCGGCGAGCCCCAGCCCGATCCCGTCGCTGGCTCCGGTCACGACGGCGCGCCTGCCGGTCAGGTCCGGCACGACGACGTCGGGCCGCTGGGCGGGGTTCTTCTTGCTCACTTGAGGTTCCTCTCACGCCGGTCTGTGTCCGCACCAGCGTGTGCGCGCCCGGGCTCCGGATCCAGGTCCAGGTTGTCCGTGGCTGGCACCGTCGGCAGGCTACGGCCGGTCGATCCGCTCGCCGTCGACGTAGACCTCGAGGTCCGCGCTCTGCTCTGGCCAGAAGCAGACCATCCCGGCGACCGCCAGCCCCTCCCGTAGCGGGGTGTCGTAGCCCCAGACGACGTCGGGCAGCTCGAGGTCGCCGACCCTGAGCGTCCAGTACGCGGCGGTGCCCTTGTACGCGCAGTGGCTCGCCGTGTCGGTCGGCGTCAGCAGGTCCATCCGTACGTCGACCCGCGGCAGGTAGTACCGCGGCGGCTGCCCGGACTGGACCAGGACGACGGGGCGGCGCGACTCGGCGACCACGGCCCCGCCCACTACCACGCGGACGTGCCGGCTGGACGGCATCGCGTCGACCCGCACATACGGGTCGCGGGCATGGGTATGGATCACCTCTTCCTCGGCGAGCCACGTGTCGAAGGCCGACCAGGCCAGCGTCGTCATGGTGCGCAGGCGCTCGACGGGCGCCTCCGGGTACCGCTGGGCCGCGCCCGCCAGCACCTGGTCGCCCACCACGACGTCGTACACCTCGCTCGGACCGAGGCTCCGGGACCGGCGTCCCGGGCCTGCCGCGCGCAGCTCGGCCTGCACCTCGCCCGGGGCGAAGAAGTACTGCGGGTAGAAGGCGTGCTCCCAGACCAGCAGCGGCGGATCGGCGTCGGCGACCAGCACGCCCGAGCTGTAGGCGCGCACCCTTACCGATCCGGGCTCCACCGTCCCCGGCTGGACCACGACTGCCCGCTGCACGATGCCCGCCATCTTGTTCCTCACCTCTCGCCGCCCGTCCCTCGTCGCGATCCAGCGGCGAGGCGTCCGTGTCCTTCCTGCTGTTCGACCGGCGAGCCCCGTGATGTGTGACCACGGCGGCGCGACCTTCAGAGCGCGAATCCCCCGGAGACCTGGATGTCCTGGCCGGTGATCCACCCGGCGTCCGTCGAGACCAGGAACGCGATCACCCTGCCGACGTCCTGCGGCTCGCCGACGCGGCCGAGCGCGGTCCTCGCCGCGATGCCGTCGATGATCTCCGGGAAGCGGTCGAAGGCGTCGTCTCCGATCCGCGTGCGAGTGGGGCCAGGGGCGACGGAGTTGACGGTGATGCCGCGACCGGCGAGCTCGTTGGCCAGGTACCGGGTGGCCGTGACGAGGCCGCCCTTCATCCCCGCGTAGCCGGAGTACCCGGGCTCGGTGTCCCCCGGACGCACGGAGCTGCTCGAGACGTTCACCACGGACCCGCCGTCCGCCAGCAGGGGCAGCAGTGCCTGGGTCAGGAAGTAGGGGCCCTTCAGGAGCACGCGGTAGTACTGGTCGAACGCGTCCTCGGTCATCTCGGCGAAGGGGAACCCGCCACCGAAGCCGGCGTTGTTGACCAGGGCGCGGACCGTCGTCGCACCCCACGCCGTCGAGATCGCCTCCGTCAGCTCCTGCCGGAAGGCGGGGAACTGGTCGCTGTGCGCGATGTCGAGCCGGAGGGCGACCGCATCACCGCCGGCCTCCCGGACGAGACGCACGGTCTCCTCCGCCTCCTGCGGGCGGGAGTTGTAGGTCGCGACGACGCGCATCCCGCGGCGGGCGATCTCGACCGCCGTGCCGCGACCGATGCCCGCACTGGCGCCGGTCACCACCACCACGGGAACGTCGTTGCTGTTCTGGTCCTGGTTCATCTCTTTCATCTCCCTGTTGTTCGTCTCTGCGTCGTTCATTTCTGCGTTCACGAGCCGGCCCGCGCTTCCAGCACCCGGCGGAGCCAGTCGGCCCGTGTCCGGCGCGCCGCGATCGAGACCTGCGCCTCGGGCACGAGCGCGTCGAAGCCGTGGAACCCGCCGGCCCACACGTGCAGCTCCGTGTGGCCACCGGCCGCCCAGATGCGGCTCGCGTAGCTGACGTCCTCGTCCCGGAACACCTCGGCCGAGCCGACGTCGATGTACGCGGGCGGCAGGCCCGACAGGTCGCCGGCCCGGGCCGGCGACACGTACGGCGACACCTCGGTCGCCGGATCGCCGCCGAGCACGGACCGCCAGCCGAACGCGTTCATGGCCCGGCTCCACGTCGCGGGACCCTCGGCGAACTGATGGCTCGATCCGGTGTCGTTGCGGTGGTCGAGCATGGGGCAGACGAGCACCTGTGCCGCGAGGTCCGGTGTCCCCCGATCCCGCGCCAGCAGCGCCACGCCGGCGGCCAGGCCACCTCCCGCGCTGGTGCCGGCGACGACGAGCCGCGCCGGGTCGACGCCCAGGTCGGCGGCGTGCTCGGCCACCCAGACGAGGCCCAGGTAGCAGTCCTCGACCAGGGTCGTGCCGCTCGCCTCCGGCGCCAGCCGGTAGTCCACGGTCACGACGACGGCGCCGAGCTCGTCGAGCCACTCCAGCGGGATGTCGAGGTTCGAGAACCGGTCCCCCATCACCATCCCGCCGCCGTGCACCCAGTAGACGCAGGGCGCCGGCGTCGAGCGGTCGAGGCCCGGCGGGCTCAGGACGGTGAGCGGGACGGCCGTGCCGTCCGGGGCGGTGACGGTGACGTCGCGCCGGTCGACGGTCCGCCCTGTCGTGAGCAGGCTCTCGATGCCGTCCGCCGTGGTGGCCGCCAGGCCACGCACCTGAGCCAGCGTGTCGGGGCCGAGGTTCGCGGCGGGGACCAGGTCGAGCAGCGGACGCAGCTCGGGATCGATCTCGGGACGAGTGGTCGTCATGACATGTTCCTCTCAGGAAGGGTTCGGGATCGTCAGCGCACGGGACGGCGCTGTCAGCGGAGGGCGGCTCAGAGCTCGGCCTTGCCGCCGACCAGCACCTGGTCCGTGTACGCGGACTCCCCCGCCAGCAGCAGCTGCAGCTCTGCGACGAGCGCCTGCGCCTCGCTGGTCGCGAAGAACGCGGCATGGGCCTCCTCGCTGGTCCAGCCCTCGATGACGTGCACGACGTCGGCATTCGAGGCCGAACGGCTGATCAGGAAGACAGGGCAGTCCGTACGGGACAACGACGGGGCGTTCAGCAGCATCTCGACCAGGGCGTCACCCTTGCCCGGCAGCGCGGTCAGGGTGGCCTGGAATCCGTGGCGAACGGTCATGTGAGTCTCCTCGGTGCGAGGGCCCCTGGAGGCCCGGTTGCTGGTGCCTCCATCACACCGCGCGGGCCCACCGCTGCGACACAACGATCGTCCTGACCATTTGCACGATCCTCCTGCGCCCGCGAGCATCGTGAATGCACCGTGCCATGCTTGTGGCATGACCGGTGCACCCCTCGAAGAGCTGCGTACCCTGATCGCCCGCCATGCCCGGCGGGACTCCCATACGACGGCGCTCGACGACGTCCTGGTCTCGGCGGTCCACCGGTCCGCGCCGCCGGCGCCCTCCATGTCAGGCGTGGTCATGGCGCTGATCGCCCAGGGCTCGAAGCGGATCGCGCTCGGCAGCAGCGTGCACGAGTACGGCCCTGGGCAGTACCTGGTGGCCTCCGTCGACCTGCCGGTGACCGGCCTGTTCACGAGAGCCCAGCCCGACGAGCCGGCGCTCGGCTTCGGGCTGGTCCTGCGACCCGCCCTGATCGCAGAGCTCCTTCTGGAGGCCGCACCCGGCGACCTCCCTCCGACCAGCGCCGCCGCCCCGCCCGGCATGGTGGTCAGCGACGCCCCCGCACCCCTCGTCGACGCGGTCGTGCGACTGCTGCGGCTGCTCGACAGCCCGCGCGACGCCGCGGTCCTGGCGCCGCTCGTCAAGCGCGAGATCCTCTGGCGCCTGATCACCGGGGAGCAGGGGGCCACCGTGCGCCAGCTCGGCCTGGCCGACAGCGGGCTCGCCCACATCGCCCGCGCCGTCCAGTGGATCAGGGAGCACTACGCGCAGCCCTTCCGCGTCCAGGACGTGGCAGCCCTGTCGGGCATGAGCGCCTCGGCGTTCTACCGGAACTTCCAGGCGGTCACCGCGATGAGCCCCATCCAGTTCCAGAAGCAGATCCGGCTCCAGGAGGCGCGCCTCCTGCTCGCCACCCGCCCCGGCGACGTGACGGGCGTGGGGCTACGGGTCGGCTACGACAGCCCGTCGCAGTTCAGCCGCGAGTACCGCAGGCAGTTCGGCCTCCCGCCGAGCCAGGACGCCGTCCTGCTGCGGGACACGTCCGCCGGCCGCACGCCGGCGCTGGTATAGGCCATCGCCGCCGACGCGCGCGAAGGCGAAAACTCCGCTCTTGACACGGTATCGCCCGCCCCACAGACTCCTTTTGCACCTGTGGCGGCAAAAGTTGCATGACTGTCGCCATAAATGACAGAGCCGTCGATCGGAGCACCCATGCAGATCTCACGTTCGCCCGGCGCGCGCCGCCTCAGCGCAGCATTGACGGGCGGCGCCCTCCTCGCGGGCACGCTCGCCGCGGCCCCGGCCGTCGCCGCCCCTCCCGCCGTCGCCTCCCCCGCCACGGCCACCACAGCAGCCGAGGCATGTGGAGCGGACGACGGGCTCCCCGACTCCAAGATCTCCATCCAGCTGTTCACCCACGTCGGTGAGCTCGGGTTCGGCACGCCCTCCCCCGAGACGATCGACCGTGTGCTCGGCGAGGTGGCCAACGCGGGCTTCACCAACATCGAGCCGTTCAGCCAGCCCTACTCGATGCCCGTCGACGACTACCAGGCGATCCTCGACAGGCACGGCCTCGAGGTGTCCTCGAGCCACGGCAGCACGGACTGGGACACGTGGCCCGAGACGGTCGCCTACGCCGTCGCACTGGGCCAGGACTACATCGGGACCGGCGGCATGGCGGGGAACTACGGCACCTACGAGGAAGCCCTGGCGACCGCGGAGTACGTCAACCGGCTCGGCCGGTACGCGCACGAGAACGGCGCGAACAAGATCGCGCTGCACAACCACCAGAGCGAGTTCACCACCCGGTACCCCCACCCGGAGACGGGTGAGATGGTCAGCGCCTGGCAGGTCATCGAGGAGAACACCGATCCGCGCTACGTCACGTTCCAGCTCGACGTCGGCTGGGCCGCGGACGCCGGGATCGACGTCCCGGCGTGGATCGAGGAGTACGGGGACCGCATCGAGCTCCTCCACATCAAGGACGCCGTGAACGTCGACGCCGAGGGCGACCCGAGGCAGGTCGCCCTCGGCAACGGCGACATCGACCTCCCGGCGATCATCGCCGCGGCCGAGCCGTACGTGCAGTACTACACCTACGAGTGGGACTACGCGCCGTCGTTCGAGTCCTCCGCGGAGTCCTACCGGTATCTGCGCTGCTACCTGGCCGACGGCGGGGGCGGTGACCAGTGCGCGGACGAGGACCAGGAGTCGCTGGCGCTGGGCCGACCGGTGACGACGTCCAGCATCGACGACCCCGCTCGCACCGGTGAGATGGCGGTGGACGGCAACGCCGGCACCCGGTGGGGCAGCCAGTGGAGCGAGCCGGAATGGATCGCGGTGGACCTCGGCGCGAGCTACGACCTCAGCCGCGTCGTGATCGACTGGGAGACCGCGTTCGCGTCGGGGTACGAGATCCAGACCTCGCCGGACGGCGAGACCTGGACCACGGTGCACACCGTCACGGACGGTGACGGCTTTTTCGACGACATCGACCTCTCGGGCACGGGCCGGCACGTGCGCCTCTACGCGACCGAGCGCGCCACGCAGTGGGGCTTCTCCCTCTACGAGCTGGAGATCTACGGCACGCCGAGCGGCGAGGAGCCGGCGCCGGAGCCCGTGGCTCGCGGCGCCGGGTACTGGTCGTCGGAGTACCGCCAGGTCAGGAACCCGGACTACACGACGGACGAGCTGCTGTGCTTCCTCATCACCACGCGCGCGCAGAGCGACGTGTTCGACGAGGTCGTCGACCTGACCACGCTGGACGACGCCGTGCAGGTGCTGTGGGCACCCCGCCACGACGGGTGGGTCGACGCCATCGACCGTCAGCTGCTCGCCGTGTGGCTCAACGTCGCGGCGGGCTCGGTCTCCCTGGAGGACCCGATCGTCGGGGGCACCACGGTGGGCGACCTGCTGGCCGCCATCGAGGCCGCGCGCCTCGACGCGGGCACGACGAGGGCCGACCTCAAGGAGTACAAGGACGCGCTGGAGGCGGTGAGCGCTCGGCACTGATCGGGTCAGGGGCTGTCCGGTGGACCTGCACTATCGAACGGTTCACCGGACAGCGCCCCGAGCCCGTCACCGGTGAGGAGGCAGCTGGGACCAGTACCGGCCTCGGCGCTCGGCGCCGGTCGGGACGTGTTCAGCTGGACGACTCCCCGAGCCGTTCGGGCAACCACTCCGGCCGTCTCCAGCGCCTCCAGCTCGATGAGGACGCCGGCGAAGGACATTCCTGTCGAGCGCGCGAGCGCCGCTGCGCTCTGCGGGCCGTTGGACAGGACCCGGAGAATCGCGTCCTCCACTCGATTCGCCTGGGTCGGAGGCATACCCCGGGTGTTTGACACGCTGCGGGACCTGCGCGATCGAGAGCGTCGGCCGCCATCGGTTCGAACCGGGGCTCCGGGGAATGCGGACCGGTAGTCCTCCTCGACCCGAAGGAGGTCGCGCACGATCACTCTGAGGGCAATCGGGTCGACTATCACAACGACCCCTTTCGCATGATCACGCCGCCTCGGTGGCTGAGACGAGACCGGGAGCGGCTGAGGCAGGGCTGACCGCCCGGTCGACCGCTCCGCGAATTCCATTCGCGGGCGCGGTCGATCGGTCCGTGCGTCGTGTGGTGGGGCTAGGGACGCGAATCCCGTTCCGCCGCCTCGGCGACGCGCTTGATCGTGGCCAGACGGCGGTCCCAGTCGGCGGCGAGCCGGTCCATCCAGCGGGCGGTCACGTTCAGCGCCGCCGGCACCACGACGTACAGCACCTCGCGTCCGACCCGCGCGCTCGAGACAAGTCCGGCGTCGTCGAGGACCACGAGGTGCTTGACCACGGCCTGCCGCGAGATCGGCAGCCGTTCGGCGAGCACGGTCGCGGTGGCCTCGCCCTCGGCGGCGAGCAGGTCGAGCACCTGGCGCCGCGTCGGATCGGCCAGTGCGGCGAGGACGCGGTCAACCCCCTCGCCGCCACCTCGCTGAGAATCCATCACTCGGACGATTGCTCGGCGCGAACCTTGAGCGCCTCGAGCTCTTCGGTCCAGCCGCCGCTGTTGTCCTTCACCGCCTTGCCGCGCAGTTCCTCGGTCGCGGCGATCGTCGCGAATCCGCTCTCGACGACGCGCAGGCGGGTCTGGTCGCCCTCTTCGGTGAGAGTGAACTCCACGAGGGTGGAGTTGTCGTCGCGCAGCTCTTCTCCGGGGAAGGCGCTGGCCCAGCGGTAGGCGAGGTAGGTCGGCGGCCGAACCTTCTCGACGCGTACCGGGAAGTCGCCGTACTCGGGGTTCTTGGCGATCATCGACTCCCCCTCCTTGGCGATCGTGCCGGGCAGGCTGGCCTTGTCGGCCACCCAGAACGCCGGCTGGGCCACCAGGGTCCAGACCCGCTCGAGCGGGGCGGAGATCAGGGTCTCGCGTTCGATTCGGTCGTTGCTCATCGGAGCTCCCATGTCTGTAGCGGTCTATTGGCGCAACCCCACGGTTGCACATATCTCAGCCAGGTGCAACCCTACGGTTGCGCGATAGGCGCTACGACTGCGCCTCGACGCCCTCGGCACGGAGATCACCCGCGGCACGCGCGGGCGGTATGAGATCCAGGCACCATGACCGACGCACCGAACCCGGGCCGGCGGCGACTTCCTGCTTGACATGGCGGAGCCGGCGGGGAAGCGACAGTGCAGGCAACGTCGCAGGTCGAGGTCACCGCATCCACGCTCGGGCAGCGGGCGCCCCTGACCCTTCGAGCACCGCGACCTGTCCGAGCCCTCCGCGCGCGGCCATGGGGCGGGCTGGCACACTTCCTCGGTCGCCTGAGCCGCCGCACGCGGCCGACCGCAGGGGAACCAAACGGCTTACAAGGGTCCGGGACTGCGGCCGCGAAGCCTTTGTCGTGCCGCGTTCCTTACCCGCTTCGACCACCCATGCTCAGCGAGTTCTTCGAGGACGAGGTCGGACGTAGCGCGTTCGACCAGCCTTCGCTGGCACCAGTCCGAAGCGTCCGACAGGTCGTCGATGATTGAACGCGGTTCTGCGGCGACTTCGCGAACAAGCGTCCACTCACGAAGTCTGCGTTCGGGTAATCCACGTTCGTCCGCAGGTAGAAGGTCGATCCACTTCCGGCCCTCGTCGCCGTTCACGAACGCGAGTATCTCGACGACGACGTCCCGCGCAGGCACGTCCCCGTCAGCTCCACGCCGACGAAGATGGTCACGAAGGTCAGGGTCCTCGACCTTCAGATAGATCTGCGCCCCCGTTGGCAACCAGTCGATGTGCAGACTCCGGAGCTGGTCGCGCCGGTCGACCGTCTCGACGATGACATCGGCGCCGCCGTCATACGGGGCATAGAGCCAGTCGAGCTGGTCGTTGGTGAGGATCACGCGGTCTTCGTCGTCGGGAATGCGTCGCAGGAGCGGGTCGAGGGCTTCTCGTGTTGGTGCGATCCGGTCGACAAACGTGTACCAGCGGACCGGATCACCTGCGGAAGCGTCGCGGTCGAGGAACGTCTGCCACAGAGATGTCGTCCGCGCAGCGAGGCGAAACTCCTTGGAGGCAGAGAATCTTCCATCCGCATCGCCACGTGTACGGATCAGCAGCAAGTCTCGTGCAGATCCGTCCTGCAGCTCGCTGAGCACTTGATGATGCCGGGCCAGGAGGATCTCGTACTCGTCGTCAGAGTCGGCGTACCGCTTGGATCCAGGCAGGCTGTGAAACCGCAACCAGGTTTCGGAGAGATCCAGCTTCAGCGTCCAAGAGATCGGCAGCGCTCCCGACCATCGCCGTTCCCATGTCTCGGTGAGCCATGCCAGCGACGGCTCCGGCTTGGGAAGCCGGAACCCGAGCAGGCCAGCAGCGATCTCGTCGCACCGCACAGGAAACCGGGCCAGCGTCCAACGGAGTTCCGAGATCACCCGATCACCTTAGTCAGCGTCTGGACTCTGACGGCCCGGATCTTCGTCGATCCGGCCGGTGACACACCAACACAGTCCCCACCGGGACCTAGTCGTCTGAGATCGCCCGACCGACGTCCGGGTCACGCGGCTGATCGATGATGCGAACATGTCGTTTCCTCCTTCATTCCATCTTCCGACGGACTCTCGTCCGTCCCGACGGCCCGGCTCTCGGGCCGCACAACTGTGGGGCTCGCGCGAATCAACCGTTCAAGCGCGAGTAGGACCGAGCCACGGACAGGTCGTCATAGACGCTCGGCGCGGAGAGGTAGAGCCCGACGGCATCCACCGTGACCGGTCCCGGTCGGTGCACCTCGCGGATGGCGCTCGCGTACCAGGTGCCACGGCTCGTCAGGAAGGGCGCGAGGGCCAGATCGTCAAATGTCGGGTGTAGTTCATCCAAGAACAGCTCTCAGATCGGCTTCCGACTGGCGATGGTGACCTCCGTGGTTGGGGGTGACGCACGTCGCATCCTGCCGTGGCTAGCCTGGGAAGCCCAGGAAACCGAGGGTGAAGTTTGCGCAACGCGATACCACTGTCCCGCGCACTTACACGGCCGTCGCTGCTCGCCTCCGATGACCGTCGCTCAACTTCATCGTCAGACATCGCTGCGCAACCGTGGGACGGTTGGCAAAGTTTCAGGCTCGGGCGCGTCAACCCGTGGTGCTGCCGGCGAGGACAGCGTCATCGATGCGGGCGGCGAACCACTGGCCCAGCGCCGAGGACAAGACGTGAGCCGGACCATTCGCGGACTGCATCGCGTCGTGCCGCCAAGGCACCCGGGGACCGTGCGGACCACCCGCGTGCGGGGCTGCCACCCACGGGCCCTGCCCCCGGGTTCCGGTCGCGCCAGTAGCATCCCGGCATGACAGCCGATCAGAGCACTCCTCCACGGACTTCACGCCGCTGGACGAGGATCGTCCTGATACCGGTCGGCGTCGTGCTCATGCTCATCGGCGCTTCCCAGGTCTTCGCCTGGACGGCGTACAAGCTCGGGGCCTTGCCGATGGGACTGTGGCAGGTTCTGGAACACGGTGGGTTCAACGGTGTCCTCGGTGAGAACCTTGGCGCCGCGATCGGGCGAGGTCTCGCATGGGCCGTCGGCTTCGTGATCGTCTCGGTGGTTATGCTCGGCATCGTGAGGCGCCGGGCGGCCCACAGACTCCCGGTGGGCGTCGTCGTACTCGGCACGGTGCTCGTGATGTCATGGGCGTTCCCGGGAAGCGCCGGCCTGACGCATGACGACGCGCGGCATGACTTTCACACGCTGCGCCCCGCGCTCGGCGACGTCGTCGAGCGCGCGGAGCGGGGCGATCTCGACGGGCCATATGCCGAGCTTCCCCGGGCCCTGGATTTCGTCTCCGTGACCGGCTCGGTCGACGTGTACCGCGCGGCCGGAGGCCCTGACGCGGTGACCATCTTCGTTCCGCAGTGGGCACGGCTGGTCGACGACGCGGGCGGCTACATCTACTCGCCCCACCGCAGACCCGACATCAACATGCGTGGCATGGCCTGCACCGCCCCGGACCGGCTGGACGAGGGCTGGTGGTCCTGCTAGGTCGCGCTGGGTAGCATCCGGCCATGGCGAACCCGCGATCGCGAAAGCAGGCCTCGGCCGATCTCGGCGGGTCGCTTATATCTTCTTGTTGAGCTGCACCATCGGTGTGCTCGTCGTGACCGGCATCCTCGTCTACCACCTGGCGACCGGAGACCCGGAGGAGGCAGGCGCCTGGGGGCTCAGCTCCCTGACGTGCTTCTTCGTCGCGTTCATGCTCGGGAGCGCCTTGATCAATCCGTCGCGTGACAACCGCCGGCTGCGTACCTCCGGCGTTCCCGGGACCGTGGCGGTCTTGTCCATCGATTCCCGCGAGGACGGCGTCGCTGCGTGCTCCGGGCCGGCCACTGGATCAGGCGGGCACCGATCGCGTCCGGCGCGGGCACCACGATGCGCGCCGTCGAGACCGCTGCGTCGGAGGCGGGCCTGCCGTACCCGCGCGGGGCCGAGGGGCGCCGTCACGCGCGGTGACGCCGCCCCCAGGCCCTTTCCTGCGGACTGACGACTCGCTACCCGAGCCAGCCGACAGCACGCGTATCGCGTGCCGCGGACCGTGCGAACTGGGCGGAGAGCGCGTGGATCTCGGCCCGGTCATAGACCTGACGGCCGAGGAGGAGAGCTAGCTCGTCGCGCGAGTGTTCCGCGCAGAATGCGCGCACCTCCGCGGCTTCGAACAGATCCCATGACGGCATCAGGTTCGACATGCGCCCGGCACGAGCGAAACCTGCGGCAGAAGCGAGGTCGTCGAAGAATGCCCACCGGTCACCGACATCCACGGCTGCTCCGCGGCACACACGCCTCTCCGCGGCCTCAAGGGCGGGTGGAAGGGGGGCATGGTCCACCACGGCGCGATACTCTCCGCGGCCTGAGTGCGGGGCCGCGTCGGGATACTCGCTGAACGTGGCGCACATCGATACCTGTGCGACGTCCGCAGCAGGTGCGGCAACAGATTCCACCGACATTTGGATCCTTCAGGGTTGATCTTGCGTGGAGCGGGCTGCCGAGCGACTCACGTGGCGGTCGCGGAGGCACCAGAAGTCAGCGCGGGCTCCGGAGCAGGCGGGTCGAACTTGGTCCAGTCGGTCGAGGAGCTCAGCAGCTCGGCAAGCCCGACCTGTTGGACGGGTATCTCCAGATCCCGGACCGCGTCACTCGATTCCTGGTCCCAGGTGTCCGTCGTCGCGATGACGAGACGCCTGGTGAACGGGGCGTGGTTCGATGCCGAGAGGAACGCGTCGACGTCCAGCTTCGCCAGATCGCTGTCCGGGTCATGGAACACGCACAGCACCGCGGTCAGGCTGCCGGACTCGCGCTCACGAGCGACCAGGTCGATCTCGGAGTCCTCTCCCTCGTGCTCCGGCCACGACTCCCACGACCAGACTTCGTCGAACCGCGCCGACCACAGCTCGTCCGTGCGCAGGAACGCCTTCATCAGCTCCTCGAACTTCTGGTCCCGGTCAGAGTCCGACGCGGACCGGAAGAGGTAGTCGTCGAGGAGCGCACCAAGTTTTGTCACCCGCACATCCTGTCAATCGCGCTACGAACCGGTCACTCGTGGAGCGAAGTCTGCACTCGTTGCCTCGTCGCGCGAGCCGACCATCGCATGCAAGGTGCAGATCGGGCGCAAGGCCGTATCTTCCCTGGTGGGAGGGGCGCGCTGCGCGAGGTTCGAGGTCCGCTCCCCGGGACGCGCGGGTCATGGGGCGCCGCCGTACGGGCCGGAGATATCGCGCGTCAGGATCGCCCGGTACGTACTCTTCCCCGGGACGATCGAAATGTCATGCAGTCGGTGGAAGGGACGCACTTTGGCTCGAAACAGTGGGCTCCCCGCCCCCGCGTATCCAGTGGGGTCCTCCGAGTGGACACAGAGCGAGGACACCGGGCGGGCGGTTGGCACTGTCTACGGGCGCGACAGGGAGTCGCGGGTTGTCGGCGGGTTCGTGACCGGTCTGGATCCGACGACGCTCGTCGTGACCGGCCTCAGCGGTACCGGAAAGACTGTGACGGTGCTGGCCGCGTTGGATCGGGCCGGTGTGCGAGATTCGGTGGTCAGGATCGTGCGGGCCTGCTCGCCCAAGCCGTACGCACAACGCCTGGCCGGTGGGCCGCGCGTCGATCTGTCCGACCTGGTGATTTCGGCCGGCCCGGACCACGAGCTCGACGCGGCGAGGCTGCTCGACGTCGTGACTGCTGGCATCGCGGCATCGGGTGCGGCGGACGGAGTCCTGTTCATCGATGACCTCGAGGACCTCTCACCGCGGAGATCCTCCTGGCTTCAGCAGCTGGGCGATCTGGCCTACGAGCGGGGCTGGCGCGTCATCGCCGCGGCCAGGTGCGTCCCTGAGGGCGTGTTGCCGGACGACGTCGAGGTCCTGGCTCTCGGACCGCTCGACGAGCCGGCGCTGTGTCAGGTTCTGGATACGACGCTGGAGCTGCCTGTCGCGGTCGACGTCGCGTCACGTCTGCGGTGGTGGAGCGCGGGCAATCCCCGGCTGGCGACGGAGCTGGCTGAAGGGCTGACAGCCGCGCAGCTGCGTGGCGATCGGGAGTGGACCGCACCTGAGCAGGTCGGACCAGCGGGCCGGCGGGCGTACCAGGTGCTGTTGGACGGCTTGGACGCAACGGAGATGTCCGCGTTGGCCGAGCTGTGGGTAGACCCCTGGGATCCAGCGGTCCCAGGGGTCATGCCGCACGCCGACGGTGGTTCGTCGTCGGTGGCCGACCTGGCGGCGGTTCGGATGCAACAGCTCGCTACGGCTCATCCCCTGCTGCCGCGGCTGTGCAGGGAACAGCTGCGCGGATCCTCCCGTGCGGAAGTCCCAGCCGGTTCGCATGAGGCGGCCGGGCCGGCCGGAATGGTCGAAGCGATCCTTGATGGTCTGCACCTGGAAGACCTCGCGGGCCTTCCACCGGCCGGCGTGACGCCTCGGGCAACGGCTGGTGTGGTCGGTGTGGCGCTCTTGACCGGGACTTCCTGGGTGCACGCCGACACAGGTGCTCGTTTCTTGAACATGATCGACCCCGCGTGGACCGACCACCTCTGGTGGAGAGACCCGACAGACCTCCCCGAGGCTGCCCGTACTGCCGGGGCTCGGGTCGCGGCGGCGCTGATCTACCTGGAGACCACCGGCCGCCTGGACGACCCTGCCCGCTTCCGTGCGGACCTCGAGGCGCTCGCGCTAGGTCCGGACCCCCATTGGGTCGGCCTCTGCATCCGCGTTCGGGGACACCTCCTGCTCGGGGACGCCGTCGCTGGACGCAAGCTCCTGGAGGACCCGTCCGCGAAGTCCTCCGGTCGGACCATCGCGGAGGTCGTCGCGCGGGACCTGGCAGCCGCGATGCTGGCGATGACCGAGGGTCGCCCTGCCGGGGTCCGCGCGCACCTCATGCACGCCACCGAGCTCCGGCCGGGGATAGAGCACTGGCTGCCCGTGCGGGGAATGCACGCGGCCGCGTCCGCCATGCTCGACGGACAAGTCCCTACCAGCGACCTGATACCGACGGGTGCATGGTCCACGCGGGCGCTGGGCGAGTTCGCTCTCGATCTCGGTGCCGCGCGTCTCGCCGTCGGACACATCATGACGGCGGCCGAGCTCCTCACGATCGGGGTCGAACGCTGTGCCTGGCCATACCGCGGCCGGGCACAAGCGCGAGCCGACATGATCGAGGCCGCCGTCGCCGCGGAGGGCGCGACCGGCGCACGGGCACTTCGGCTCATCGACCCGCCCGTCACACCCGACGAACGTGTCGACGGCAATGCCGCCGCAGCACACCTGCGGATGCAGGCGATCCTGCGTGGCAGCGACAGGGATCCGGTCAGCGCCGACGACTGGTTGCCGACGTCCGTCCTGTCCGTCTCGCCGTGGCAGCGCATGCGCTCGCTCGTCGCCTATGGGCGGCACTGCCTCGCGCGAAATGACCGCAGGACGTCGGCACGAGCCCTCCGTGAGGCCCGGTCGCTCGCCAGCCTCGCCGGCGCGCCCGGGTGGTGCGTCGGAATCGACGCCCTCCTGGTTGCGGACGCGCCGGCCAGGGTGGGCTGGAATCGCCTGAACGACGAGGAACGAGTGTTTGTCCGGCTGGCGCTCCAAGGTTGGACCAACGCACAGATCGCTGCCGCGGTCTACGTCTCGGTGCGGACCGTTGCCAACCGCCTGCGCCAGATCTACGCGCTGCTGGGAGTTCGTGACCGCCGGGACCTGGTCGTACACGCGGAGACCGATCCTCCCGGCTGGCTGAAGGACCACGCGTGACACGAGCTCGCCGTACGTGGCGAGAGCGACGCGGTCAGCGAGCCAGCCGCTCGACCACCGCACCGTAGAGCCACGGAGCCCGTTCCGCCGCGGGCACGATCGCTCGCCGGGCAGGGCCCGAGGCCCAGGCGAGCAGGCCGGCGGTGAGCGCGCGGTAGTCGCGGGTCGCCGTCCGCCAGGCGCGCTCGTACGCCCCGGCGTCGTCAAGGTGCCGGACGGCGGCCTCCGCCTGCGCGAGCCCCACCCGGACGCCCTCGCCGGTCAGGGCGTCGACGTAGCCCGAGGCGTCGCCCACGAGCCGCACGCGTCCCGCCGAACGGCGTCGCGACCGCTGGCGCAGCGGGCCCGCACCGAGCAGGGAACCTGCGGCCGCAGCCGTGGCGAGGCGGGCACTGAGCTCCGGGAACTGCGTCTGGAGCACCACATCGAACCCCGCACCGCTCTCCGAACGCGGCCCGAGCAGCGCGACACCGACGGTATCCGGGCCGACCGGCGTCACGTAGGCCTCGGCGTGCGGCGACCAGTGCACCTCGACGAGGTCGGTCCACGGCGGGACCTGGAAGTGCCGGCGGAGACCGTAACGGCTGGCCGCCGGACGGTCCGCGCGCTGCCCGGGGCCGACCTCGAGCCCGGCCAGCCGGCGAACGGTGGAGTGCAAGCCGTCGCACCCGAGCACCCAGCCGGCGCGCAGCGTCACCGGATCTCTCCCCCGGCTGGCGCCGCCCGGCGCCAGCTCGATCTCGACACCGCCGGCGTCCTGCCTCAGGGCCGTGACCCTGCCGTGCAGGAGCTGTGCGCCGACGTCGGCGGCGCGTTTCGACAGCGCCTCGTGCAGCGCGGTGCGCCGGACGCCGCGGCCCGTGCCCGCCGCGAACCGGTGGTCGGCGTGCCGTCCGGGCGCCCGGTAGCTGATCCCGGCGAGCGGCTGCCCCGGCGGGTCGACGCCGAGCGCCTGCACGGCGCGCAGGGCGCCGGGGAGCAGCCCCTCGCCGCAGGCCTTGTCGAGGGTGCCAGTCCGCCGGTCCACGACCAGCACGTCGAGTCCGGCGGTTCGCGCGTGGACCGCCGCCGCCAGCCCGACCGGACCGGCGCCCACCACGACGACGTCGGCGTCCAGGTCACCCGCCATCTCGCCGGTCACGTCACCGCGTTCCCGCCCACGGCCGACCGGAGCGCCCGCTCCTCGGCCGGGATCCGGAAGCGCGCCAGCAGCACCGCGTTCAGGACGGTGAACACGAGGGCCGTGACCCAGGAGGTGTGCACCAGCGGCAGCGCGATGCCCTCGACCACGACCGCCACGTAGTTGGGGTGGCGGATCCACCGGTACGGACCCCCGGACACGAGCGGCAGCCCCGGGACCACGATGATGCGGGTGTTCCACCGGTGCCCCAGCGTGGTGACGCACCACCAGCGCAGCGCCTGGCTCGCCAGCACCAGGACGAGCATGGGCCAGCCGAGCCAGGGCAGGAACGGCCGGTCAGCGAGCACCGCCTCGGCGACGCACGCCACCAGCAGCCCGCTGTGCAGCACCACCATCGCCGGGAAGTGCCCCCGCCCCGACTCGACGCCGCCACGCTCGAACGACCAGCGCGCGTTGCGGGCCGACACGACCAGCTCGACGAGGCGTTCGACCGCCGTCGCACCCACAAGGAACACGTAGAGACCCAGCATCAACGCTCCTCCAGCTTCAGCAGCACGAGCTCGCACGACACACCAGGGCCAAAAGCCATGAGCACGGCCGGTGAGCCCCGTGGGGCGTCGGTATGCGCGAGGGTCCTGGCCAGGACGTCGAGCACCGACGCGGACGAGAGGTTACCCGCGCAGGCGAGGCTCTCCCGGCTCTCCCGGACGGCGTCCTCGGCGAGCCCCAGGGCGTCGCGCACCGCGTCGATCACGCGCGGACCGCCCGCGTGCACCACCCAGGTGGGTATCTCCCCCGGGCTCAGGCCGTGCTCGGCGAGCAGCCCTTTGACGTCGGCGAGGAGGTGGGCGCGCAGCAGGTCCGGCAGCCCGGCGGAGAGCACTATCGCGAACCCGGTGTCACGCACCTCCCAGCCGAGCGCCTCGGTGGTGCCGGGGTACAGCCGCGAGCGCGTGTCGACGACCGTCGCCCTGCGCCGTGCCCGCCCACCCGCCGTCGGCCCCGCGAGCGGGTGCGTCGCACCGACGACGACGGCGGCCGCGGCGCCGTCGCCGAACAGGCCGGAGGCGACCATGTTGGCCGTCGAGTCGTCGCCGTGCTGGAGGGTCAGGGAGCACAGCTCCACGGAGACCAGCAGGGACACGTCGCCCGGCCTGCCCAGCAGGTGGTCGTGCACGCGCGCCAGCCCGGCGGCGCCGCCCGCGCACCCGAGGCCGAACGAGGGCGTACGCCGCACGTCGCTCCGCAGGCCGAGGCGCTCGGAGAGCAGCACGTCCAGCGACGGCGCGGCGACCCCGGTCACCGAGGTGGCGAAGACGTGGTCGACATCCTCCGGCCGGAGCCCGGCGGCGACCAGCACCTGGCGGCACGCACGCTCGGCCAGCAGGGTGGCCTCGCGGATGAAGACGGCGTTGGTGGCGCCCAGGGAGTGCAGGCCCGCGTACTCCTCCAGCGGCAGCGCGAGGTGCCGATGGTCCACGCCGGCGCTCGCGTGCAGGCGGCGCAGCACGGCGGTGCGCGCCGGGTCGGGCGCCACCAGCGGCCCGACGACGTCGGTGATCTCCTCCTGGGTGTACACGTGCTCGGGCAGTACCGGCTCGACCGCGACGACACAGGACATCTCAGCATCGTCACGCAGGACCAGGTCACCCGCGCGGCGAGCGGGCGGCCCGGCGGATAACGTGCCGCACATGACGTCCGGCAAG
Organism: Promicromonospora sp. NPDC050249; assembly: GCF_040656015.1. Classification (NCBI taxonomy): domain Bacteria; kingdom Bacillati; phylum Actinomycetota; class Actinomycetes; order Micrococcales; family Promicromonosporaceae; genus Promicromonospora; species Promicromonospora sp. NPDC050249. The sequence continues at coordinate 91,375 of NZ_JBFAKY010000003.1, forward strand.
CCGTCCGGCAATCTGCCCAGCAATCTGTCCGGCAATCTGTCCAGCGATCTGCCCGGGACGAGCGCCCGTCACCTGGTCCGCGGCCTCGTGCTCGCGAGCCACGCCGCACCGGCCGCCGTCGTGACCGGCCTTGCCGCCGCCCTCGCCGCGGCCCTCGGCTCCGGCTGGATCGTCGTCACCCTGGTCACGGTCGCGGTGGGCACCGGCCAGCTCTCCGTCGGCTGGTCCAACGACTGGATCGACGCCGAGCGCGACACCACCGTCGGACGCACCGACAAGCCCGTGGTCGCCGGGCTCATCACGGCGCGCACCCTCCGCGGCGCCGCGTTCACGGCGCTCGCCGTCTGCGTCGTCGCGTCGCTCGCGCTGGGTGCCGTTCCCGGGGTAGCCCACCTGGTGGCGGTGGGTGGCGCGTGGGCGTACAACGCCCGCCTCAAGGCGACCGTGTGGTCGTGGCTGCCGTACGCGCTGTCCTTCGGGCTGCTCGCGGTCTTCGTGGTGCTCGCCGCGCCCGGCCCGCGCGTCCCGGCGGTCTGGGTGGTCGCCGCCGCCGCGCTGCTCGGGACCGGGGCGCACGTCGCGAACACCCTGCCCGACCTGGAGGACGACGCCGCGACGGGCGTGCGGGGCCTGCCGCACCGGCTCGGCCGCCGGGCGTCCGAGGTGCTGGCCCCGGCCCTGCTGGTCGCCGCTGTCGCCGTGGTGGTCATCGGTCCGGCCGGGGCGCCGGGTCCGGCCGCCTGGGTCGGCGGCGCGGTAGCCGTCAGCCTCGCGCTGGCCGCTGGCGTCATGGCTCTCGCCCGGCCGCGCAGCCGTGCGCCGTTCAGCCTCAGCATGTGCGTCGCGGTGGTGTGCGTGGTGCTGCTGGCCCTCGCCGCGTCCGAGACCGCGGTGCTCCCCTGACCTCACCGGTGATCACCGGCCCGGCGCGGCCACGTTCGACACGCCGGACCTGATGCTGTAGACCCTGCTCCATGAACGTCGTACCGATCATCCCCGGCTACCACCCCGACCCCTCGGTCTGCCGGGTGGGCGACGACTACTACCTGGCGAACTCGTCGTTCGAGTACGCGCCAGGGGTCCCGCTGTGGCACAGCCGCGACCTGCTGACCTGGACCCTCGTCGGGAACATCCTCGACCGCCCGGAGCAGTTCCTCGCCGGGCGCGCCGGCTCCAGCCAGGGGGTGTTCGCGCCGACCCTGCGCCATCACGACGGCCGGTTCTGGCTGATCACCACCGACGTCACCGGCCCCTCAGGGCAGCTCGTCGTCTCCGCCGAGGACCCCGCGGGCCCCTGGAGCGCCCCGATGTACCTCGAGGGCCTGCACGGCATCGACCCCGACCTCGCCTGGGACGACGACGGCACGTGCTTCGTGACGTACTGCTCCTCCGGCCCGGACGGCGTGGGGATCGCCCAGGTGCGCGTCGACCTCGAGAAGGGGACCGCCCTGGAGGAGCCCCGGTGGCTGTGGAGCGGGACCGGCCTCGCGCACCCCGAGGCACCGCACCTGTACCGGCGCGGCGCCTACTGGTACCTGCTCATCGCCGAGGGCGGGACGGAGCGCGGCCACAGCGTCTCGGTGGCGCGCGCGACCCGGCCCGAGGGTCCCTACACCGGCGCGCCGGCGAACCCGATCCTCAGCCACCGCAGCACCACCCACCCCGTCCAGAACACGGGTCACGCCGACCTCGTCGAGAACCCGGACGGCAGCTGGGCGATGGTCTACCTGGCCGTGCGCCCGCGCGGCTACACGCCGATGTTCCACGTCAACGGCCGCGAGACCTTCCTCGCGGGCATCGACTGGGTGGACGACTGGCCGGTGGTCGACGAGGACCGCTACGACGTGGCGGTGCAGGACACGTCGTACACCGACACGTTCGACGGCGCCCCGCTGCACCCGCGCTGGGTCTCCCCCGGCACCGGCCTGGCCGAGATCGTCGCATCAGGGCCCGACAGCGGGCTCCGGCTCCGCCCCGGCACCGGGGCCCGCGCCGACGTCAGCGCCCTGACCGCGCGCGCCCTCGATCCCGCGTGGCGTTTCGAGGCGGACCTCAACCTGGGGCACGGGTCGGGCGCGCTGCTGCTGCGCCTGGACGACACCCACTGGTGCGAGATCCGTGCCGACGCCGGCGAGGTGTACGCCGTCGTCCGCATCGGTCCGCTCGAGACGCGGCACGGCGCAGCCGTCCCGCTGACCGGGCCCTCGCTCACGCTCCGGGCCGAGTCGGTCGCCGCGACCACGAACGGGCCGGACGACGTGCGCCTGACCGCCGTCGTCGACGGGACGGAGCACGAGCTGACCCGCTTCGACGGCCGGTACCTCTCGACCGAGGTGGCCGGCGGGTTCACGGGGCGCGTCGTCGGGCTGCGGGCGATCGACGGCGTCGTCGACGTCACCGAGGTGCGCTACGCACCGCTCACCGCGGACGAGGCGGGCTGACCCGTTCGACCGGCTGACCGCTCAGGCGCTCAGCCGGTCACCCGCCGCCGGCTCACGAATCCCACGACGGCGAGGCTCAGGAGCGTTCCCCACCACAGCAGCCCCTGGATCCACGGGCCGAGCACGACCCCAGCGGTGCGGCCGTCGCGCAGCTCGATGTCGGTGACCAGGAGGCCCGCCTCGTCGAACGGGAGCGTCCGGAGCAGGGTCCCGTCCGGGGCGAACACCTGGCTCGTACCGGTGGTGGAGAGGTTGACGACGCTGCGGCCGGTCTCGATCGCGCGCATGCGGGCGATCTCGCGCTGCTGCAGGTTCTCGTCGGTGCCGCGGAAGTCGGCGTTGTTCGTCTGGAACATGAACACCTGCGCGCCGTCGTGCACGCCTTCCTGGATGACGTCGTCGAAGGCGACGTCGAAGCAGATCGCCAGGCCCGCCTTCGCCCGCCCGAGGTCGAAGACGGGTGAGTCGTCGCCGGGCGTGTACCCGCGCACCAGGAGCCCGACGAGGTCGGGGACGATCGCGCTGTACAGCCACCGGTCGGGGATGTACTCGCCGAACGGCACCGGGTGCCGCTTCGCATGCGTCGCCGCGGAGCCGTCCGCCGTCCAGAGGAACGAGGTGTTGTAGACCAGGTCCCCGGCCTCGGACGCCGCGTTCAGGACGATCGGCGCACCGTAGGCGTCCGCGGCCGCGGAGAGCGTCCGGGCGGTGGCCGCGTTCGACGCCGGGTCGCTGTCGACGCCGCCCTCCGGCCACACCACGACGTCCACCCGCTCGCTCTCCAGCGGCGTCGAGGCGCCGAGCTGCGAGCGCAGCACCTCCAGCGGCGCACGCTGGTCCGCGTACGCGGCGGGTCCGTTGCCCTGGACGGCGCCGACCCGGAGGGTTCCGGCGTCGGCGGTCGGGAACTGGGGAACCACCACCATGACGACGGCGAGCAGGCCGACGGGCAGCGCGCCCCACCACCGGGCGGCCGCGACCTCGCGGTCGTCGTGCTCGGCGCGTTGCCGCTGGACGCGGACCGCCCACCGGACGGCCTCGACCGCTCCGGCGCACAGCGCGACCATGAGGAACCCGAGGCCGGACACGCCCAGCCACGATGCGACGGGAGCGATCGGGCTCTCCGACTGGCTCATCCCGAGCCGCCCCCACGGAAAGCCGCCGTAGGGCCAGGAGCCCAGGACGAGCTCTCGGGCCGTCCACGCGCCGGCGACGAGCGCCGGGAGCGCCACGAGACGAACGGTCGCGGTGTCGCGCCAGCGCGGCAGCCACCGGTAGGCGAGCGTGACGAGCGGCGAGAAGACCGCGAGGAGGAGCGTCTCCGCGGCGGCGAGGGCCACCCACGGCACCCAGCCGAGCGGGTCGTCGCCGAGGAACTGCGACGCCCACGACACGTGCGGAAAGTAGAACGCGGCGCCGAACGCCGCCCCGACGAGCACGCTGCCCCACAGGCTTCGCCCGACGAGGGAGACCAGCGCGAGCAGCACGGCCACGAACGCGAGCGGCCACCACGCGAGCGACGGGAAGGCGGCATCGAGCGCGAACCCGCCGGCGATCGCGAGAGCGAGCGCCGCCCAGAGCGGCACGAGGGGGCGCGCGATGTACGGTGCGGCCGTGCCGGCCGAAGCCCGCACGCGGGCCCGGGCGGTGCGGCCCGGGATGACGTTGTGAACCAAGGCTCTCGTTCTCGCAGAGTGAGTGGGAAGGCGCGGGCTAGGACAGCGTGAGCGTCACGCGCATGGTAGTCCGTGCCGCTGGGTCGCCCGCGTGCGCAACCGCTCATCCTGGACGAGAACGTCTGGCACACACTCAACGGCACGCTCGGGCTGACGGTCGCCGACCTGGCCGGAAGCAAGGAGCCCGCCGCCAAGTACCAGACGTACGTCGAGCTGGTCCACGAGTGGGCAGGCTCGCCCGCCCGGGCGCAGTGGATCGAGTGGGTCCTGTTCCGCCAGGACGGCGAGCTCCTCGAGGACGGCGAGCGGGCCGGCGCACTCACCGAGTGACCTGCCGGTGTGGCGAGGGATCAGTCGGCGTCGGGGACGGCCACAACCTTGCCGCGCAGCTCACCGGCGGCTGACTGTGCGTGGATCGCGGGGAGCTCGCTCAGCGGGACGCGCCGCGCGACGTCGACGGTGAGCTCGCCGCTGTCGACCAGGGCGACCAGCTGGGCCAGCTCGTCGACGTCGGCCCGGACGAAGATCCCAGCGGCCCGCACCCCGCGCTCGTCGTCGCTGGGCGTGGGCATCCACGCGGTCGTCGATGCCACGACGCCGCCGTCACGGACGAGGGTGACGAGAGACGTGAACTCGTCCGGGCTGATGGGTGCCAGGTTGAGCAGGACGTCGACGGGCTCCCTCACCGAGCCGAGGACGGTGGAGGCCGTGTGGTCGATGACCTCGTCAGCACCCGCGGCCGTGACGGCGTCATGGCTGCGGGGGCTCACCGTGGCGATGACGTGGGCACCGGCCCGCTTGGCGAGCTGGACCGCGTACCCGCCCACCGATCCGCCGGCACCGGTGATCAGCACCCGCTGACCGTCCTTGAGCCCGGCCTCGTCGAAGAGCGACTGCCAGGCGGTCAGCGCCACGGACGGCAGCGCGGCCGCGTCGACGAGGTCGATGGTGGTCGGGGCCTTGACGAGGACGTCGGCGGGGGCGACCACGTACTCCGCCGCGGAGCCGTCCTCCGTCATCGGGAGGAAGCCGACGACCGCGTCGCCGACCTGGAGAGCGGTCACGCCGTCGCCGATCGCGTCGACCGTGCCGGAGACGTCGTAGCCGGGTACGTGCGGCAGCGTCACCGGGATCGGCAGGAGGCCGCCTCGGATGCCGTTGTCGGCCGGGTTGAACGCGGAGCCGGCCACGCGGACGAGCACCTGGCCCGCACCGGCGACGGGCCGGTCGGTGTCCTCGTAGCGCAGGACCTCGGGGGAACCGGTCTGGTGGAAACGTACTGCCTTCATGATGACCTTCTCTCAGCTTGTTGCTTCGGATTCGAAGCAACTGGGAAGACCGTAGCACTGCTTCAAGTTCGTAGCAAGTGCTTTGAGTTCGCAGCAAGGTAGACTGCCGGCATGGCCGACACCCCTCGTTCCTTCGACCCCACCGAGCTGGGTGCGTACTTCGCGCTCATCGAGGTCAGCAGCCTTCTGCGACACACGGTCGAGCAGCAGCTGCGGGAGGCCGGCGACCTCAGCTACGTGCAGTTCCAGCTCCTGGCCCGCCTGGGCAACTCGCCCGACGGGAGCTACCGCATGACCGACCTCGCCGATGGTGTCGTCTACAGCCGCAGCGGCCTCACATACCAGGCCCAGTCGCTCGAGCAGCGCGGGCTGGTCACTCGCGCACCGTCACCCGACGACGAGCGCAGCACCACGGTCACGATCACCCAGCAGGGCCGGGACACCCTCGCGAAGGTCTTCCCCGGCCACATCGCCGTGCTCGACGGGCTGCTGTTCGAGCCGCTGGCGCGTCAGGACGTCGAGGTCCTCGCCGACGTGCTGGGCCGGGTCCGTGACCACATGCGCGCGGCACCCCCGCGTTCCGCGGCACCGCGCCGACGCAAGACGAGCTGACCTCCGCACGCGCCTTGACCGGACGGCCCGGCTCGGGCAGAGTTCGCGATGTTAGCGCTCACAATCTCGATGACAAAGGAGTCATCCCGTGCCGTCACCCTTTGCTGTCCCGCTGGTCAGGCTGCGCCGCCGGATCCTCGCGGCCGGGACCGCCGCCCTCATGGCGCTCGTCCTCGTACCCGCCGCTCCGGCGTCCGCCCAGTTCATCGACGTGCCCAACCCGATAGTGCAGCAGCGCGCCGACACGGCGATCTACAAGCACACCGACGGCTACTACTACATGACCGCGTCCGTACCGGACTACAAGCGCGTCGAGCTGCGCCGGTCGCAGACCCTCGCGGGCCTCGGCTCGGCCACACCGGTCACCGCCTTCACCGCGCCGTCCACCGGCAACCTGAGCGGCTGGATCTGGGCGCCCGACATCCAGTACGTCGACGGCGCCTGGTACATGTACTTCTCGGCGTCGCCCGACTCGTCGCGGTTCGCGCAGCGCCTGTACTCGATCCGCAACACGTCCGCGAACCCGACGACGGGTACGTGGTCGGCGCCGCAGCGCATGACGACGGGCTGGGACTCCTTCCAGCTCGACCCGGCGTCGTTCACCCTGAACGGCACCCGGTACTTCGCCTGGGCGCAGGACAGCCCCAGCACGAGCTACAACAGCCACATGTACCTGGCGCGGATGACCTCGCCGACCACCATCGACACCGCCTCCGCGATCGAGATCGCGCGGCCCACCCACTCCTGGGAGATGGAGGGCGTCGCGGGCGTCGTCGAGGGGCCGTCACCCCTGGTGAAGAACGGCCGGGTCTTCATCGCCTACTCCGCGTCCGCCACCGACTCCCGGTACAAGCTCGGCCTGGTCTCCGCCTCGGCGTCGGCCAACCTGCTGTCCGCGTCGTCGTGGTCCAAGCGGTCGACGCCGGTCTTCCAGACGGCGAACGGCGTCCACGGGCCCGGCCACGGAAGCTTCACCGTCGCGGAGGACGGCGTGACCGACATCCTCGTCTACCACGCCCGCGACTACGCGACGCCGAACCCGGACGCCCTGACCGACCCCAACCGGCACACCCGCGTCCAGCAGCTGTACTGGGCGGCGGACGGCTACCCGTTCTTCGGCCAGCCGCAGGCGGCCGGCTCAGGGCAGCCCGGCATCCGGGGGCGGCACAGCGACAGGTGCGTCGACGACTACGACTGGAACACCGCCGACGGCGCCCTCGTCAGGCTCTCCACGTGCGGCACCGCCACGGCGCAGAAGTGGGAGTTCAGCTACACGGGCGGCTACTACCGCATCAAGAACCTCCACGCCGCCAAGTGCCTGGACAACCTGAACGGTTCGACGGCGCTCAACGCCGACGTCGGCCTGTGGACCTGCAACGGCAACCCCAACCAGGACTGGTCGATCGTCGACCAGGGCAACGGCTGGTTCTCCCTGCGCAACCGGACCAGCGGGACCTGCCTCGACAACTACCAGTGGGACACCGGCAACGGCGCGCGCCTGTCGATGTACACCTGCAACGGCCTCGACGCCCAGCTCTTCCGCCGGGGCTGACGCAAGCCCCTGCGGGCACCCTGGCCCAGGCGGACGATCCGCCCGGCTAGGGTGCCCGCATGGCGATCTTCAGGAACAGGGACAGGGACAGGTCTCCGGCCGAGGAGCCGCTGTACGCCGGGCTCCCGGGCCTGTACGCGGCCGATCCGGGCGAGCTGGCGGCGGAGGTCTTCATCCGGCTGTTCGCCCCGGACCAGAAGCCGCACCACCGGCCGGAGGCGGCCCTCGGCGTCCTGCAACGGCTGGGTGGGGTCGACGAGGTCCCCGCGATCATCGTGCGCGGCACCATGGCCACACCCCGGGCGAAGTACTCCCTCGACCCGCTGTACGTGCAGTGCGTGCTGCTGTGGGAACGCGGCCTCGTCGCCGGCCGGCTCTCGCGCGGCTCGGAGGCCTACCACCACCTCGTGCTGCTCCCGAGGGGCCTGCAAGCTCTCGGCAGCGCGGACCCTGCCGCGGCTCTGCGTCGCGCGGTCCAGCCGCCTCTCGTCTGAGCGAGCGTCCGAATCCGCGAATCGTCCAGGTAAGTGCAGAGCATCGTCCCTTCAGCGGCCGCCTGGGCCGACCTAGGGTCGTGCCATGCTCACCGTCGAGTCCATGCCCGATCCGGACGCCACTGACCCGCAGACTGTGCCCGAGGCCCGCTCGGCCCTCGACCTGTCGGGCCGGTGGCGCTGCGCCCTGGACCCGGATGCCGTGGGCGAGCTCGAGCAGTGGTTCCGCACGGGCCTGCCCGAGGGCTCCCCGGCGGTCGCCCTCCCGGGCTCGATCCAGCACCAGGGCCTCGGCGACCCCGTCGGCCTGGAGACCCCGTGGACCGGCAGCATCGTCGACCGGTCGTACTTCACCGACGAGCGCTACGCCCCGTACCGCGAACCGGACAACATCGCTGTGCCGTTCTGGCTCCAGCCGCGCGTCTACTTCCGCGGCGCCGCCTGGTTCCAGCGCGAGGTGGACGTCCCGGCGGACTGGGTGGGACGCGACGTCGTGCTGTCCCTGGAGCGGGTCCACTGGGAGTCGACCGTCTGGGTGGACGAGCGACAGGTCGGCTCCGAGCGCAGCCTCACGACCGCGCACCGGTTCGACGTCGGCCACCTCTCCCCCGGCCGGCACCTGCTCACCATCCGCGTCGACAACCGCACGGTCGTCGACGTCGGACCCAACGCGCACAGCATCTCCGACCACACGCAGGGCAACTGGAACGGGATCGTCGGCGCGCTCACCCTTGCCGCGCTGCCGGAGGTGACGATCCGGCGCGTGCGGGTCGTGCCCGACGTCGCGGCCAGGTCCGCCCTGGTCAAGATCGACATCGCCGCGGGCAGCGGCGGAGCGGGGACCGGCAGCGTCCGCGTCGCTGCACGGCGCTTCAACGTCCCCGGCGAGCACGAGGAGGGGCCGGTCAGCGCCACCTTCGAGGCCGGACACAGCCGCGACCTGGCCGAACGCGGCCTCACCGCCGGCGGCACGCACGTCGACGTGCTGCTCCCGCTGGGCGACGACGCGCTCACCTGGGACGAGTTCCACCCGGCGCTGTACGAGCTGACCGTCGAGCTCGTCACCGACGTCCGCGGCAGCGAGCACCGGCACGTCGCCCGCACGGTGTTCGGCCTGCGCGAGGTGGGCGTCGACGAGACGCAGGTGACGATCAACGGCCGCAGGACCTTCATCCGCGGCACGCTCGAGTCGTGCGTCTTCCCGCTGACGGGCTACCCGCCCACCGACGTCGGCTCGTGGCGCCGCATCATCGCCGTCTGCCAGGCCCACGGGCTGAACCTGCTGCGCTTCCACTCCTGGTGCCCGCCGGAGGCGGCGTTCGTGGCCGCCGACGAGGCGGGCTTCTACGTGCAGGTGGAGGGCCCGGTCTGGGCCAACCAGGGCGCCGCGCTGGGCGAGGCCCGCCCGGTCGACGCCTATCTGTACGAGGAGACCCGCCGCATCCTCGACGCCTACGGGAACCACCCCTCCTTCATCATGATGGCGCACGGCAACGAGCCCGGCGGACGGGACGCGGAGTTCCTCGCGTCGTGGGTCAGCACGTGGCGGACGTACGACCCCCGGCGCCTGTACACGAGCGGCGCCGGCTGGCCGGCCATCACCGAGAACGACTTCGACAACATCCCGGACCCGCGCGCGCACCGGTGGGGCGAGGGGCTGGAGTCGCGGCTCAACGGCCGCCCCCCGGAGACGAAGTCGGACTACCGCGAGTGGGTGCGGTCGCGCCCCCGCCCGATCATCAGCCACGAGATCGGCCAGTGGTGCGCGTACCCCGACTTCGCGGAGACGGCGAAGTACACGGGGCTCATGGAGCCGCGGAACTTCGGCATCTTCGCCGACTTCCTCCGGGAGGCGGGCATGGCCGACCAGGCCGAGGCGTTCCTCCACGCCTCCGGCCGGCTCCAGCTGCTCTGCTACAAGGAGGACATCGAGGCGGCGCTGCGCACCGAGGGGTTCGGCGGCTTCCACCTGCTCGGCCTGAGCGACTTCCCCGGTCAGGGCACCGCCCTGGTCGGCGTCCTCAACCCGTTCTGGGAGTCGAAGGGCTACAGCACGGCGGAGGAGTTCGCGCGCTTCTGCGGCCCCACCGTCCCGCTGGCACGGCTCCCGCGCCGGGTCTGGACCGCGGACCAGGAGATCGAGTTCGAGGTCCAGGTCGCGCACTTCGGCCCGACGCCGCTCGACGCCGACGTGACCTGGAGCCTCGTCGACGCGAACGACACGGAGCTCGCCACCGGCGTCGTCGCGCAAGGTGCGCACATCCCGATCGGCAACGGCACCCGGTTCGGCTCGGTGGCCGTCCCCACGGGTCTCGTCCCGGCGCCCGCGCAGGTGCGGCTCGTCGTCTCCGTCGCCCCCGTCGCATCCGGGGAGGACGCCGCCGGCGCCGCCTTCCAGAACGACTGGGACCTGTGGGTGTATCCGGACGCCGAGCACAAGACACCCGGCACCGTGCTGGTCACCACCGAGATCGGCGAGGCCGTCGAGCGCGCGGGCGCCGGCGCGACGGTGCTGCTGGAGCTCGCACCGGAGAGCATCGGGAACGACGTCGCCCTCGGTTTCACACCGGCCTTCTGGAACACCGCGTGGACCGAGGGTCAGGCGCCCCACACCCTCGGCCTGCTGCACGACCCGGCGCACCCGGTGTTCCGCCACTTCCCCACCGAGGGTTCCACCGACTGGCAGTGGTGGGAGCTGCTGCACGGCGCCAAGGCGATGCTGCTCGACCGGCTCCCGCAGCGGCTGCGGCCGCTCGTCCAGCCCATCGACACGTGGTTCGAGGCGCGCCGGCTCGGCGTGCTGTTCGAGGCGAACCTCGGGACGGGAAAGATCGTGGTGAGCTCGCTCGACCTCGATCCCTCGGGCGACCGTGCCGCCGCCCGCCAGCTCCGGCACAGCCTGCTGGAGTACATGGCCGGCGCCGACTTCGCTCCCGCCGTGACGGTCGAGGCGAGCGACCTGATGAGCGTCCTGCGCTGACGCCTCGGCGACCCGGAGTGCGAGGGAGACGCCGAACTCGCACTCCGGATTGACGGTCTCGAGGTCGACAGCCCGCGCCGCACCGCCCGATTGACATCCGGCCGATCCGCTCGTACCTTCGTGGAATCGGTTCCATGGAATCGGTTCCATGAGTTCGTGCCTCCCGACAAGCGACGTCGGGCCACGAGTGCGGCAAGGAGGCTGTGAATGCGTGCGGTGACCATCCATGACGTGGCGGCCGAGGCAGGTGTGTCGGCGGCGACCGCGTCGCGTGTGCTGTCGGGGCACCCGGCCACGTCCGAGGAGTCGCGCACCCGTGTGACCGAGGCGGCCCGCAGGCTCGGCTTCCGGCCGAACGCGCAAGCGCGTTCGCTACGCAAGAACCACACGAACACGCTCGGCCTGCTCCTGTCGGACGTGCGCAACCCCTTCTTCGCGGACATCGCGCACAACGCCGAGCAGCACGCGCTCGAGTCCGGGATCGCGACCCTCCTGTGCAACGCGAACGAGAGCACGGAGCAGCAGGACCTGTACCTCGACCTTCTCCTGTCGCAGCGTGTGGCAGGCATCATCGTCGCCCCCCAGGGCGACGGGGCGGGTTCACTGCGCGAGGTGCTCACGCTCGGGGTGCCGGTGGTGTTCGTGGACCGCACGGTCGACGGGGTCGACGTACCGAGCGTCACCTCGGACAACCGCTCCGGCATCACCGGCGCGGTCGCTCACCTGGCCGGTCTCGGGCACCGCCGCATCGGGCTCGTCGCCGGACCCCAGGAGACGTCGACGGGCCGCGAGCGCCTCGAGGCGTTCCGGCAGGCGATCGCGGAGCACGGCCTGGACGACGATCCCGACCTGGTGCACCTGGGCGACTTCCAGGTGACCAGTGGTGCACGGGCCGCGAACCAGCTCCTTGACCTGCCCCACCCGCCCACGGCGGTCCTCGCCGCGGACTCGCTCATGACGTTCGGCGTGCTGGAGGTGCTGCGCGAACGGGGCATCCGGGTGGGCAGCGACCTGTCGGTCGTCGGGTACGACGACGTCGCGGCGTTCCGCTGGTTCAGCCCACAGCTCACGGTCGTCGCGCACGATCCCGCGCGCATGGGCGCCCTCGCGGTCGACCTGATCCGCGACGTCCTGGACGGCCGTCCGGCTCGGTCGGTCGTCCTGGAGTCGTCGCTGGTCGTGCGCGAGTCCACCGGACCGGCTCCCGGAACGGGTCCTGTCCCCCACCCCGCAGGAAGGCAGTGATGACCGCGGATCCGGTGCTCTCGTTGGAGCACGTCACGAAGAAGTTCGGCCCGGTCACCGTGATCGACGGCGTCACGGTGCACGTCCGGCCCGGCCACGTCCAGGTCCTTCTCGGAGAGAACGGCGCCGGCAAGTCGACCCTCATCAAGATGATGGCGGGCATCTACCAGCCCGACGGCGGTCGTGTCGTCGTGGACGGCCGCCCCGTCGTGCTGTCGGACGTACGCACCGCGGAGTCCCTCGGGATAGCGACGATCCACCAGGAGCTGAACCTCGTGCCGACCATGTCGGTGGCGGAGAACATCGTGCTCGGCCGGATGCCTTCCCGGGCGGGTCTCCTCGACCGCCGCGCGGTGCGCCGCACCGCACGCGAAGCGCTCGCCCGGATCGGGCTCGACCTCGACGTCGACACGCCGGTCGGCGAGCTCGGCATCGCACGCCAGCAGCTCGTCGAGATCGCCAAGGCCCTCAGCACGAAGGCCCGCATCCTGATCCTCGACGAGCCGACGGCCGCGCTCACCGGCGACGAGACCGACGCGCTCTTCGGGGTCGTCGAGGAGCTGCGCGCGGCCGGCGTCGGGATGGTCTTCATCAGCCACCATCTCGAGGAGATCGGCCGGATCGGCGACTCCGTGAGCGTGCTGCGCGACGGCGCGCTGGTCGCGGAGGTACCGGCGACGACGGACGAGGACGAGCTCGTTCGCCTCATGGTCGGCCGGGACATCACCGACCACTACCCGCGGCGGCGGGACTACGACGGACCGGACGAGGTGCTGCTCCAGGTCGACCGGCTGAGCAGCGGCGACCGGCTGCGCGACATCAGCCTGACCGCGCGGGCCGGCGAGGTCGTCGGGATCGCCGGCCTGGTCGGCGCCGGACGCACGGAGCTGCTGCGCGCGATCGCCGGAGCCGACCCGTATGACTCCGGAGAGGTGCGGGTAGCGGGCAGACCGGTACCGCGTCGTGGCGTCCCAGCGGCGATCGACGCAGGCATCGGCCTGGTCCCCGAGGACCGCAAGGCGCAGGGCCTCGTGCTCGACGCGTCGGTGAACGAGAACATCGGGTACGCCACGCTCGGCAGCACCGCCCGCGCCGGCCTGGCGGACCGGCGCGGTCAGCGGGACCGGGCACGCCAGATGGCGGAGCGGCTGCGCATCCGCATGAGCGGCATCGACCAGCCGGTCCGCGACCTGTCCGGCGGCAACCAGCAGAAGGCCGTGTTCGCCCGCTGGACGCTCGCCGGATCCAAGGTCCTGCTGCTCGACGAGCCGACGCGCGGCGTCGACGTCGGCGCGCGGGTCGAGATCTACGAGGCCGTCAACGCCATCACCGCGGCGGGCGGGACCGTCGTGATGGTCTCGAGCGACCTGCCCGAGGTGCTCGGGATGAGCGACCGGGTCCTCGTGATGAGCGGCGGCCGCCTCGCCGGTGAGCTCTCCCGCGAGGACGCCACCCAGGACCGTGTCATGGCACTCGCCGTGCGCGACGTCGACCGCGAGGCCGAAGACCACACGAACGCAGCGACCACAGAAGGAACGGACCGATGACCACCACGACCGCCGCACCGGCGAAGCAGCGCTCGGTGCGCTCCGCCCTCGGCTCCCTCCTGTCCGGCAACGGGGCCCTGGTCGGCCTCCTCGTGCTGTGCCTGGCCCTGTACATCGCCACGCCCGCGTTCCTGACCGGACCCAACCTCGTCAACATCGGGATCCAGGCGTCCACCATCGCGGTCCTGGCGTTCGGCATGACGTTCGTCATCGTGGCCGGCGGGATCGACCTGTCCGTCGGCTCGGTGGCCGCGCTGTCGGCCATGGCGTCGGCCTGGATCTTCACGTCGGCCGGTCTGCCCGGGTGGATGTCGATCGTCGCGGGCCTCGCGACCGGCGCGCTCGCCGGTGCCGTCAGCGGGCTCGGAGTGGCGTTCGGCCGGCTCCCCTCGTTCATCGCCACCCTGGCGATGCTGTCGGTGGCCCGCGGCCTGACCCTCGTGCTGTCCGACGGGCGGCCCATCGCCACGTCCCCCGAGGTGTCCTTCCTCGGCTCGCGCCTCGGCGGTGTACCCGTCCCGATCCTCGTGCTGGTCGTCACCGGCGTGATCGCGTCGTTCGTGCTGGGCCGCACCGTCGTCGGACGAGAGATGTACGCCGTCGGCGGCAACGTGGAGGCCGCGCGGCTGTCCGGCATCCGGGTGCGCAAGGTCCTCGTGACGGTCTTCGCGCTGGCCGGCGTCTACGCCGCGCTCGCGGGCATGCTGCTCGCCGGCCGGCTCAACTCGGCCCAGCCGCAGGCCGCGGCCGGGTACGAGCTCGACGCGATCGCCGCCGTCGTCATCGGCGGTGCCTCCCTCGCCGGCGGTGTCGGCAAGGTCTCGGGCACGCTCGTCGGCGCACTGGTCCTTGCGGTCATCCGCAACGGCCTCAACCTCCTGAACGTGTCGTCGTTCTGGCAGCAGGTGGTCATCGGGCTCGTCATCGCCGTCGCGGTCGGGATCGACGTGCTCCGCCGCAAGAACACGCGGCACTGACCACCCCTCGACAGCCTCACCCGCACCACCAACGGCCCAAGGACGGGCCACAGACGAAGGAGCCGAAGTTGAAGTTCTCGATCACCACGAAGGTCGTCACGTCCGTCGTGACGGGCCTTGCCCTCGCCACGACGCTGACCGCGTGCAACCGCGGCGGTGACGCCGCCTCCGGGCAGCAGCAGGTCACCCTCTCGCTGTCCACGCTCAGCAACCCGTTCTTCGTCGACGTGCGGGACGGCGCACAGGACGCGGCCGACGAGCTCGGCCTGACCCTCGACGTCGTCGACGCGCAGGACGACTCCGCCACCCAGGCCGACCAGGTGGCCAACGCCATCACCGGCGGATCGGCAGGCGTCATCATCAACGCCGTCGACTCCGACGCCGCCGGTGCGGCCGTCGCCCCGGCCCTGTCCGACGACCTGCCCGTCATCGGCGTCGACCGCGCCGTCAACGGCGCCGACATCACCTCCCTCGTCTCCAGCGACAACGTCGCCGGTGGCAAGCAGGCCGCCGACGCGCTCGCCGCGGCGATCGGCGAGAAGGGCAAGGTCATCGTCCTGCAGGGCGTGGCAGGTACGTCCGCCAGCCGCGACCGTGGCCAGGGCTTCGCCGAGGGCATCGCGGCCTACCCGGACATCGAGGTCGTCGCCACGCAGACGGCGAACTTCGACCGTGCCGAGGGTCTCGACGTCGCGACCAACCTGCTGCAGTCGAACCCCGACGTCGTCGGCATCTTCGCCGAGAACGACGAGATGGCGCTCGGTGCGGTCCAGGCCCTGGGCGACCGGGCGGGCAGCGACGTCTTCGTCGTCGGCTTCGACGGCACGGACGACGGCCTCGCCGCGGTCGAGGCGGGCACGCTCGCCGCGACGATCGCGCAGCAGCCGACAGAGCTCGGCAAGCAGGCGGTCCAGCTCATGAAGCAGGTGCTCGACGGCGAGCAGGTCGCCAAGGACACCCCGGTGCCCGTCCAGACCGTCACCGAGGACAACGTGACGGACTTCCTCCAGTGAGCCGGGTCGTCGTCGTCGGCTCCGTGAACGCCGACCTGCTCACCCAGGTGGCGGTGCACCCCGCCCCCGGTGAGACCGTCCTCGGGCGGTCGATGTCCGTCCTCGCCGGCGGCAAGGGCGCGAACCAGGCGGTCGCTGCCGCCCGGCTCGGGGCCGAGGTCGCGTTCGTCGGAGCCGTCGGCGACGACTCGTTCGCCGGCCAGGCGACGGCCGGGCTGCGGGCCGCGGGTGTCGACCTGTCGGCACTCACCACGGTGCCCGGCCCCACCGGCATCGCGCTCGTCACCGTGTCCGCCGACGGCGAGAACTCGATAGTCGTCATCTCAGGGGCCAACGCCACCGTCGAGGCCGACACCGTGTCCGCGCACGCCGCGACCGTCGCAGGGGCGGACGTCGTGGTGCTGCAGGGCGAGATCCCCCGCGCGGCCACCGAGACGGCCGCGCGGCTCGCGCGGGGCCGCGTGGTGCTCAACCTCGCGCCCGTGATCGAGCTCTCCGCTGACGTGGTCCGGCGCGCGGACCCGCTGGTGGTCAACGAGCACGAGGCCCGGCTCGCGCTGTCGCTGCTCGGCGGTCAGGCCGTGCCCGACGACGACCATGCGGCAGCGGCGCGCGCGTTGACCGAGGCGGGGGTGTCGTCGGTCGTCATCACCCTCGGTAGCGCGGGAGCCGTCGTCGCGACCCGCTCCGGCGACGGGGAGGTCGCCGCGGTGCCGTCCCCGAAGGTCAGCGCCGTCGACACGACCGGCGCCGGCGACGCGTTCGTCGGTGCTCTCGCCTCCCGGCTCGCCGCCGGGGACGAGCTGCTCGACGCCGCCCGCCTCGCCGCCCGGGTCGGCGCGTACGCCGTCACGGGCATCGGAGCGCAGTCCTCCTACCCTTCCTCGACCGACGCGCTGCCGGAGGTGCGATGACCCGCGCACACGGCATCCTCAACCCGGACCTGGCCGCGGGGCTGGCCCGGCTCGGGCACGGGCACCTGGTGGTCGTGGCCGACTACGGCCTCCCCCTCCCTCGCGAGGCGGACGTGGTCGACCTGACCCTCGTGCACGGCGTGCCACGCTTCACCCAGGTGCTCGACGCGCTGCTCGCCGAGATCGCCGTCGAGGGTTCCGTCGCCGCGGCGGAGACCAGCGGGACCGACGTCGAGACCTGGCTGCGCGAGCGTGGCCTCACCCCTGACCTCCTGCCGCACGACGACCTCAAGGCTCTGCTGCCGCAGGCTCGCCTCGTCGTCCGGACCGGCGAGGCGACACCGTACGCGAACGTCGTGCTGCGTTGCGGCGTGCCGTTCTGACCTACCGTCCCGTCCGCCGCGGCCCCGTCCGTCAGACCTCGGGGAGTGCCCGGACGTCGAGCAGTACCGACCGCTCCGGGAACTGGTTGGGCACCTGCAGGCCGACGACGCCGAGGGTGCGGCCGGACAGGCGTGCGCCGTCCTTCCACCAGGCGGGCGCCCAGGTGCCCGCCCAGGGTGAGATGTCGTCGCCGGGGGCGAGCGGCCGTACCTCGTAGGTCCGTGCCGGGTCGAGGCCGGGCAGGCGCACCCGTCCGGGCGGCGCGAAGACGCCGGTCGTGAGCTGCACGACCGCGAAGATCCCGGCGGACCGGTCGTCGGCGACCACGCCGTGCACGCGCAGGGCGGGGTCGGGGTGGTCGGCGCGCACCACCTTGCCGGTGTGCAGCAGCCCGCGGTGCTCCCGATAGGCGCTGACCCAGGCGGCGAGGCCGGTCAGGTCGTCGTCGGAGGCGCGCGTCAGGTCCCACTCGACGCCCAGGTGGCCGAAGAACGCCGTCGCGCCGCGGAAGCTCAGCTCGTGGGTACGGCCGGTGGTGTGGGCGTGCGTCGAGCCGATGTGGGAACCCATCATCTCGGGCGGGACGACCATGCCCGTGCCCGCCTCGATGACCTGCCGCTCCAGGGCGTCGATGCAGTCGGAGGCCCAGATCCGGTCCGTACGCTCGAGGATGCCCAGGTCCGCGCGCCCGCCGCCGCCCGAGCAGCTCTCGAACTCCACGCCCGGGTGGGCCGCGCGCAGCGCGTCGATGAGCTGGTAGGCGGCGAGCGTCTGGCCGTGCACGCCCGGCCGGCCGGTGGCCTGGTGCCCCGCCTCGATGAGGTCACGGTTGTGGTCCCACTTGACGAACGCGATCGGGTACTCGGTGAGGATCGCGTCCATGCGCCCGAACACGTGGTCCCAGGCGCCCCGGTTCGCGAGGTCCAGCACCTGCTGGTTGCGGGCCGACGGCGGCAGGCGTCGGCCGGTCCGCAGGATCCACTCGGGATGCTCCCGCGCGAGGTCGGAGTCCGGGTTGACCATCTCCGGCTCGAACCACAGCCCGAACTCCATGCCGAGCCCGGTGACATGGTCGGCCAGCGGGTGCAGGCCGCCCGGCCAGACGTCCTCGTCGACGTACCAGTCGCCGAGGCCCGCCGTGTCGTCGCGTC
This sequence comes from Promicromonospora sp. NPDC050249, assembly GCF_040656015.1. Taxonomy (NCBI): domain Bacteria; kingdom Bacillati; phylum Actinomycetota; class Actinomycetes; order Micrococcales; family Promicromonosporaceae; genus Promicromonospora; species Promicromonospora sp. NPDC050249. The sequence continues at coordinate 109,650 of NZ_JBFAKY010000003.1, forward strand.
GCCCCTTGAACCACCCGTCGTCGAGCACGTAGCGCTCGATCCCGACGGCGGCGGCGGCGTCCGCGAGCGCCGTCAGGCGGGCCAGGTCGTGGTCGAAGTAGACGGCCTCCCAGACGTTGATCAGCGTCTTGCGGGGGCTGGTGGGGTGCTGGGGCCGGGAGCGCAGGTAGGCGTGGAAGCGGTGGGAGAGCTCGTCGAGCCCGTCGCCGTAGGACGCGTACAACCAGGGCGAGGAGTACGACTCGCCTGCGGTGAGCCGCACCTCGCCCGACAGGAGCAGCTCGCCGCCGCCCAGCACGCGGGCACCGCTGGGCATCTCCTGCTCGGCGTAGGTGCGGGTGTTGCCGGACCAGCCCACGTGGACGCCCCAGACCTCGCCGCTGCCGTGCCCGAAGCCGGACCGGCCCGCGGTCAGCAGCAGGGTGCCGTCGTGGCTCCGGGCGCGGCGCGACTCGCGCAGGTGGGTGCCCGCGGTGAAAGCGTGCCGCTGGGCGGAGCGTTCGCGCAGGTGGCGGCCGGTCCAGTCGAGGACCTCATCGGCCTCGGCGGGTACGGGCAGCGCGGTGTCGAGGCCGGCAACGGTGAAGACGTCGTCGGCCGTGTTGGTCAGGGTGGAGCGGGTACGCACGAGGCCGGACGGGTACTGCTCGACGACGAGGGTCAGCAGGAGGCCGGCGTCGGCGTCGGTGGCGGTCACGACGAGGCGGTGGGCGACGGGGGTCCCGTCGTCGCGCGTCAGCGGGCCCGTGAGCGTTGTCCCGGTGACACGGAACGCCGTCGACCACGCGGCGCCGTCCCGGGAGCCGGTGACGCCGGGCGTGGCGAGCCAGCCTGCCGACTGCTCGGGCAGCAGCGTGAGCGCGTACGGGGCGTCGGGGGTGCCCGACACCACAGGGACCACCGAGGCGAGGACGAGCTCCGCGACCTCGTCCGGTCCGACGTCGCCGAGGTCAGCACCCCAGTGGAGCACGCGCGGCAGGCGCTCACCGGACGTGTCGAGCAGCAGGCTCACGCCCCCGGCACGCAGGTGGGCGAACGACTGCGCGGCTCCGGGCGCGGCGTCGTGCTGGGTCTGGAGAGAGACGGACATCGGGTGGATTCCTCGGGTTCGGGACGTCGGTGGCGGAGTAAGTTTTACTACGAAAGATATTTGAGGGTCAAGGACGGCAGAAGGCCGGATTGGAGCGCCGATTTGTTTTGCGGTGGAAGGTAACGGCGAATAGGCTGATCGCGCGACACAATGGCCGCGGACGGGCCATACCCGAGCGAGAGGTGGCGGTCGATGACGACGAGCAGCGACGTGCAGCCCTGGGTGCCGCTCGCGGGCCAGTCCCATCGCCTCGCGCTCGAGGTGCTGCTGCACGGCCCGCTGTCCCGGGCGGAGCTCGCGCGGCGCACCGACCTCAGCGCGGGCAGCCTGACGCGGCTCACGAAACCGCTGGTGGAGGCAGGTCTCCTCGTCGAGGTCGGGCCCGATGCCGGTGACCTGCGACCCGGCCGCCCGTCCCAGCCGCTCGACATAGTCCCGGACGCGCACCACTTCGTGGGCGTGAAGATCACCGGGGACACCGCGCACGGCGTCGTCACCACGCTGCGGGCCGACGTCGTCGCGTCCGGCAGCCGGCCACTCGAAGGCCGCACCCCGGACGAGGTGGCCGACGTCATCGCCGGGCTCGTGGACCACCTTGCCGCCCAGGTCGCCGGCGTCACCGCCGTCGGCGTCTCCATCGGCGGGCACGTCCTGCCCGACGGGACCGCGCACCGCGCACCCTTCCTCGGCTGGGCCGACGTCGCGCTGTCCACGCTCCTGCAGGAGCGGACCGGCCGCCCGGTCGTCGCGGCCAACGACGTCCTGGCGCTGACCGAGGCCACGCACTGGTTCGGCGAGGGCCGCGGGCACGACCAGTTCGCACTCATCACGATCGGGGCCGGCATCGGGATCGGCATCGTCGCGCACGACCGCCTGCTCACCGGGCCCAACGCCGGCCTCGGCATGCTCGGGCACCACTCGCTGGACCCGCTGGGCCCGCCCTGCCCGCTCGGGCACCGCGGGTGCGCCACCGCGATGCTCACCACCGGCTCCATCGAGCGCCAGGTCGCCGCCGCACGCGGCGACCTGGTGCGCTACGACGAGGTCCTCGACCTCGCCGAGTCCGGCGACGAGCTCGCCCGCCGCGTGGTGGACGACGCCGGTCGCGCGCTCGGCCGGCTGGTCGCCGTCGTCACCGAGGTCGCCCTTCCCGAGGTGGTCGTGCTCGGTGGGGAGGGCGCGCGCCTCGCGGTCGTCGCGCGGGCGGCGCTCGACGCCGGGCTCGCGGGCGACCTGGACCCGCTCGCCGAGCCGCCGGAGCTCGTGGTGCAGGCCTCCGGGTTCGACGTCTGGGCCCGCGGCGCCGCGGTCATCGCGATCCAGACGTACGTGCTGGGCCGCTGAAACCGGACCCGTTCAGGTCATCCGGACTGACCGATCCAGGTCTCCAGGTCGTCGGCGAGCTGCAGGTCGTCGGCCACGCGCCGCCGCTCGTCGTCGTCCAGTTCCGTCACGACCACCTCGAGGTCGGCCCTCAGCCCCGGGATGCGCTCGCGTTCGTCGAGGGCGGTCGCCAGCTCGATGAGCGTCGCGTACGCGGTCGCCCGGTCCACGGGCGTCGCGTCGCCGCCGTGCCTGCGCAACGCCGAGGTCACCACCCGGAAGGCTGCCTTGTCGTCGTTCTTGAACTCCCGGTAGATGCGGGCGTTGTCCAGAGCCCGCCGCAGGGGCGGCAGACTCTTGTCCCCTCCGTACTCCAGGTCCTCGGGCTCGTCGCGCTGGATGAAGACGATGCTGTTCCCGGAGGGGTCCAGGAGCGTGAAGCGGGAAGCGCCGGGACGGTACCTGGTGATGCGCGGCAGCCCTTTCGCGAGGACCTTGCCGTACGACGTGCGCATCGCCGCGGTGAACGCTGCGTGGTAGGACGCCACGTCGTCGACGAACACCAGGCAGCCGCCCGTGTCCTCGTCGGCCGGGTCGATCCCCTGGGGTGCCTTCTTGTAGTCCAGCTGGAAGCCGCTCATCGCGAACGAGAGATAGAGGTACGGCTTGTGCATCTCGTACGCGACGTCGAAGCCGAGCGCCCGGTAGAACGCGGTGGTCTCCTCGCCGGAGACACAGGGCAGCATGGGGACCGTCATCTCGTTCGCCCGGATGCCGGCTGCCGACGAGGCGGTGGTCGGCAGGTCGGTGGCGTTCTGGTTCACGCAGGACTCCTCGGGGGTCGGGTGCCGGGGAAGGCTAGACCGGATCGCGAAGGGACGCACATGAAATCGTTTTCGCGCCGATAGGAGCGACTCCTCGGCCCGGCCCCCACCGCCGAGGACGCGCTCGCCCACCTCACCGACGAGCTGCGCACTCGGCAGCACCAGTGACGCAACACCGGTAACCGGGCTGATCACGCCCGTTGCCGTGCCCGCACCACCCCGATCAGGACGTCCACCAGCACGAAGGCCGCGAGCGTGTACCCGACGAGCGGGAGGAACCACCCGATCGCGACGGCGCACACGACCACGGCGGCCAGGCCCCACCACGGCGCGCCGCGCAGGGCGCCGCGGACCGGCGGCGGGCCCGCGAGCGCGCGTGGCTCGCGGGTCGGCCGCCGCTTCCACCACATGAGGTACCCGAGCACCACCATCGATCCGATGCCCAGCGCGAGGACGAAGAGCACGATCTGGTTGGCCAGGCCGAACAACAGTCCCATGTGCAGGTCGATGCCCCAGGTGGTGAGCTTGGCCGCCAGCGGGAAGTCCGCGAAGTCCGCCTGGTCGACCACCTCCATGGTGCTTCCGTCGATCGCGACGGAGTCGCCGGCGGTCGGCACGCTGCTCTTGTTCTCCTGCACGACCCACGCGGTGCCGGGCTCGGCGGGCGGCTTGATCTCCACCTCGCCCGTGTTCACGTTGACCCGCTGTGCGATGGCGAGCACCGCGTCGAACGTCGCGGGGTTCGCCACGCCCGTGTGCTCGCCGGGCGCTCCCCCGTGCCCCGCATGCTCGTCGTCGCCGGCTGGAGCGTCGTCGGACAGGGCCGTGCTCACCGACGGGGTGAGCCAGCCGAGGCTGGTGCGCAGGGTCTCGACGTTCGCGCCGCCATGCTGGGACCAGGTGATCCCGGTGACGGACAGGAACAGCGCGGCCAGCACCACGACGGCGCCGACGGTGGTGTGCCAGGACAGCACGCGCCGGTAGCCGGTCCGCCGCCGCTTCGGTCGCGCGACGACGCCGGTGACGGCTGCAGCACGACGCGCGGCGCGCAGCCGGAAGATCCACAGCACGAGCCCCGCGGTGGCGACGATCCCGAGCCAGGAGGCCGCGAGCTCGCTGTACAGCCGCCCGGGGTCACCCAGGTGCAGGCTGCGGTGCAGGTTCGAGACCCAGGCGCGCAGCGGCAGCGAACCACTCGAACCGTACGCGACCAGGTCGCCCCGGACCTCGCCGGTACCGGGGTCGACGAAGATCGCGCGGGACTCGCTGGGTCCCAGCCCGTCCTGGCCGAACATGACCCGCGTGGTGTCGCCCGGCTCGGGCGCCGGGCGCACCGCTGCGAGCACCGCGTCCTCGCCGACGTGGTCCTGGGCGGCCGCTATCTGTTCGCCCAGGGTCAACGACGTGCCGGTGACGGGGGCGTGCAGCTCGTGGTCGTAGACCACCTGCTCCAGCGCGGGGGTCAGCGCGTACAGGGCGCCGCTGGTCGCGGCGACCAGGATGAACGGGCCGATCAGGAGGCCCGCGTAGAAGTGCAGCCGCCGCAGGAGCGGGCCGAACCACGGGCGGCGCCCCTGGTTCGGCGGGTTCGCGGAGCTCGAGGATGTGGGGTCGGTGTCGGCGGGGAGGTTCTGGTCGCCGGCAAGCGTCTCGGTCATTGAGGAGCCTGCTTTCAGGTGAGAAGGGTTTCACCGACAAAGCCGCCCTCGGCGCACCCCGGCGGGATGGCGAAGACGGCCGAGCCGATCGGCACTGTCCATTCGTTGAGCAGGTCGAGCTGGTCCAGGCGTTTCTGGATCGGGACGAACTGTCGGTCGACGTCGGCCTGGAACGAGACGAAGATCAGTCCCGACAGGGAGACCGCCTCCCCGATGGGCCGGTCGTCGTAGTTGTAGGCGCGCCGGAAGATCCGCTCGGCGGCGTTCTCGCTGCGCGCGCGGCGCACGTGGGAGAACTCCGGGATCACCGGGAACCCGATGGGCGTGGTGGCCTCGAAGTCGGGCTCGTCGAACTCGTCGGTGCCGGTCAGGGGCGCACCGTTGGACAGGTAGCGGCCCACCGACTGCTCGCGCCCGCCGCGGTCGAGCCGGTCCCACTTGTCCAGGTCCATGCCGATGCGGCGCACGACGGCGCTCGTCCCGCCCGCCAGCCACCCGTCGCGATTCCACACGACCTGGTCGAAGTCCGCGGTGCCGGGCGCCGGGTTGGACGTGCCGTCGACCTGACCGAACAGGTTGCGCATGGTCGTGCCCGGCCGGACGCTGCCGTGCGCGCGCCGGAACCCCTGCTGGCTCCAGCGCACCGAGGCAAAGCTCCGGGTGTCCTTGAGCAGCATGCGAGCGGTGTGCGCGACGGCGAGGGGGTCGTCCGCGGCGATCTGGAGCAGCAGGTCGCCGTCGCTGAACTCGGGCAGCAGCCGGTCGACGGCGAACGCGGGCAGCGCCTTCAGCCAGCCCGGCGCGATCCCACGCGCCCGGGCGACGAACCCGGGACCGAACCCGAACGTGACGGTGAGCCGCGCAGGGACCGTCGCCAGCTCGGGCTCGGAGTCCGCCAGCGCGGGGCTCCCCTGCGTCAGGCGCGCGGCGTCGTCGGTGAGGATGCGCATCATCCGCACCAGGTCCTCGCGGGTGGTGCCGTCGAGCAGGTCGAGCGCGACGAACAGGCCGTGGGCCTGGGCGGCGGTGTCGATCCCCGCCTGGTGCGTGCCGTAGAACCGCACGGTCTGCTCGCCGTTCAGCGCCACCCGCTCGGCGGAACCGTCGGACGTGGCGCTCACGGCGAGGTCAGCGCCGATGGCGGCGGCCGCGCCGACACCGGCGACAGCTCCTCCGAGGAGGAACTGCCGCCGGGTCGACCCGGCCCGGCCGGAGCTCACGCTCTTACCGGGCCCAGTCATCAGCGGTCCGTGCCCGTGCCGTCGGCACCCATGCTGTCGGCGTCGCCCATGTCCGTCTCGGCGTCGCCGCCCACGTAGTTCTCGTTCGCCCCCGAGAAGTCCTTCACGGGCGCCGTGAACTCATAGGTCGAGTCGTCGGCGAACGTGAGGGTGAACGCGACCTCCTCGCCCGCCTCCAGCGGGTCGGTGAGGTCCATCAGCATGATGTGGCTACCACCGGGCGCCAGGGTGAGGGTGTCGCCGGCGGGGATGACGAACCCGCCCTCGATCTCCCGCATGATCATCTCCCCGGACTCGTTCTCCACGGTCTCGTGCAGCTCGAGCATCGAGGACGCCTCGGTGGTCGCGGAGACCACCGTGACGTCGTCAGGCCCCGCGTTGGTCAGCTCGCCGAACGCGGCGGACATCCCGGAGTCGGCCGCCTTCACCCAGCCGTCGGAGAGCGTCACGTCCTGGCCGGCGGGTTCGGCCGCGCCGTCGGCGCCGTCGGGCGACGCGCCGGCGGTGGTGCCGCAGCCCGCGAGGGCCAGGGCGACCGTCGCGAGGACGACGCCCGACCGGAGGCCGGTCTTGCTCTGGGTCTTGCTCTGGGTCTTGCTCTGGGTCTTGCTCTGACGAAGGGTCAGCAGGTTCATCACGGGAATACCTCTCACACTGATCACACCGATTCCGAGGAGCTCGGCTCGTCGCCGGGCTCCTCGGCGCCGCCCACATCGCTGCGGCGGCGCAGGAACTGGACAAGTACGAGCAGGGCCACCGCGACGGCGGCCCCGCTCGCGCCGACGAGGGCGACCCGCCAGGGCCCCTCGTCCTCCTGTGCGATCTGAGTCTGCGTACTGCTCTGCGCGTCGGTCCCCGGCACGCTCGCCTCGCCCGGCTCGGCGGCACCGGGCCCAGCGGCGCCTGGTTCGACGCCGCCCGCCCCGTCGGCCAACGGCTCCCCGTCGCCGACGGTGAACGGGACGACACCCGTGATCGGGTGCCCGTCGGACGACACGACCCGCCAGCGGATCTCGTACCCGGCGTCGGGCATGCCCGGGTCGAGCACCGCCGTCACCGTGGGGCCGTCGACCGTCGGGACGGCGGACACCCACTCGGTGCCGGCGGCGTCGGAGACGACGACGGCGGCACCCATGTCCAGGACGTCGGCGGAGAACGTCAGGGACACCTCCGCCGGCGCCTCGGCCAGCTTCTGGTCGGACGTGGGGTCGCTGGAGATCAGCCTGTCGTGGGCGGACGCGGGAGCCGCCGTCGCGCACAGCGCGACGACAGCCACCGCGAGCCCGGCCACGAGGGGACGGGATCGGGGCATGGGAAACCTCTCCTCCGACGTCGCACAGCGACGTCAGCACGCACAGGGACACGGGGTCCCCGCTCGCCGCTCGGGTGCGCACGGAGTGAGCACAGGGCGAGCACGGAACAGACCACGGGCACCCGATGTGCCCGTGATGCGGAGCTCAGACCGCGTGCGGTGCGGGAGGTCCCCTGCGGAGCAGAGGGGAAAGCTGAGGGCTCGGGTGCAGCGACCGGAAGGTCGCGGCGACGACGCCGGGCAGGGCCGGGAGCACGAAGGAGCCGACGTGGTCGACGACGGCGCGCCCGCCGAGCAGCCAGGCGGCCGCCCGCGCGGCGAGCTCGCGCAGGCGGAGGAGCATCAGCTCCCCGCGGTACAGGACCGCGATCGTGACGACCGCGGCCAGGCCGTGCGACAGCCACATCGAGGGGTCGGCTTGCGCCATCTCGGTGGCCTGCCCGGCGGCCGGCGCCGGCGGCGTCATCATGCCTTCGTGCCCGGCGTGCACGCCGGACCCCGCGAGAGCCGGCCGGGATCCTGCCGGGGTGCCCAGCGTGAAGAGCACGTGGAAGAACAGCTGACTCGCGACGACCGAGGCCGAGAGCCCGGCCAGCGACAGGCGCCCCGACCAGGCGATGCAGATAGGCAGCGACAGAGCGAGCGGAACGACGATGCCCAGCAGGCCGGGCATCTCCCCGCCGCCGGCGATGTGCGAGATGAGGGCGACGAACGTGGCCGAAGACGCAGCGAGACCACCACGCAACGCGCGCGCACCCCTGGTGCGGTCGTCGCGTGCGGGCATCTGGTCGCCCTCCGTCTCACGGTCGGCCAGGTTCCGGCAGCTCGGTACGACGCCGTGGCCTGGAAAGTGTCGAGCGAAGCCTAGCCGCCAGGGGGCTCCCAGAACAGCACCGATCCGACATACTGGCGGCGACCGGGCGCCCTGCGCCCGCAGCTCGTCGTGCCGGGTGGGGTGCCACGAGATCGGTCAGTTGCACGCGGCTCGTAGTGAGTTCGGTCGGTTGCTCTGAGATCGGTCCATTGATTGACCGATCTCAGAGCAACCGACCGAACTCGAACTACGGCCGAAGCAACTGACCGATCTCGCGACCCCTGGGCCGTATGAGGTGCAGGACCACGGTCTCGATGAGGCCGAGCACGATCAATCCCGCCGACCACGCCCACCACACGCGCCGTGCGCCCAGCCCTGGCCGCATGGCGATAGTGTCGCGCGGGCGCCCGCACCGAGGGACCAGGATGCCGGGCACTGACATCAACAAGATCGGGGAGGCGGGCAGCTATGGCGGTGGACATCTCGCTCTACCGGGTCGATCAGCCGGGAACGAGCCCCCGGCGAAGGAAGCTGACGCTGCTGGGGTCCTACTCCGACCGTGGTGACGTGCTCGCGGAGGCGTGTGCGGCGACGTCGCTTCCGATGATGGTGCGGGTCAAGCCCTACGGGTCCCTGGTGCTGCTGCCAGGAGACATGGAGCAGTTCGTCGACGAGCTGCGCGAGCTCCAGCTCGAACCCTCAGCCAAGGCGGAGATCCTCGCGCTCGCCAGGGCCTGTGCGGCAGACCAGAACACGGAGCTGCACCTCGACGGAGACTGACCGGGTCGGGCTGCGCGCCGGCACGGCAACCCTCAGCCGACGACCTCCCGGCCCACGTCCCGCAGCGCGTCAAGCACCGTCCTGACCGCGAGCCGTTCGGCCCGGTCGGGCCGCAGGATCGCGACGATCCACCGCGCGGCGTCCATCCCGTGCACCGGCCGCAGGACTATCCCGGCGCCGGGCGTGGTGCTGTACCGGGGGAGCACCGCCACGCGGTCGCCCGACGCGACGAGCGCCTCCACCAGGCGGTTGTCGCGGAGCCGCTGGACCACCCGGACGGGAGTACCCGTCACGGTCTCGACGGCGATGCGCAGGTCGTCGAACGGGTAACCGAGCGGCACCCCGTACCACTCGTGGAGCACCAGGTCCTGCGCCGTGACCCGCGCCTTGGTCGCCAGCACATGGTCGGCCCGCATGGCGATGTCGAGCGGTTCGCGGAGCAGTGCCGCGGTGACCAGGTGCTCCGCTCCGGCGGGCACGGGTCCGGTAAAGCTGTGGCCGACGACGATGTCGTGGTCGGCCACGATCCTCGGATACTCCGACTCGGCGATGTCGACGTCGGTGCACTCGAGGCTGACCGCCGTGTCCGCGAGCCGGCTCAGGACCTCGGGCAGCAGGACCGCCGCCGCGCTCGGCAGCGCCGCCAGGCGCACGGTGCCCGACGCCGAGCCCAGGTACGCATCCCACCTGGCCTGCACCTGGGCGATCGTCCGCGCGACGTCGCGACCGCCGTCGGCCAGGAGCCTGCCTGCCTCGGTGAGCCGCACGCCCCGGCCGTGCGGCTCCACCAGCGGGATCCCGCCCAGCTCGCGCTGGGCCGTGCGGAGCTGCTGCGACACGGCCGACGGCGTCCGGTGGGTCGCCGCCGCGACCGCCGTCACCGACTGCCGGTCGGCGAGCTCGCGGAGCAGGTCGAGATGACGAGGATTCATGAAGGCAACCTACAAGGACCTGTAGAAAGTTTCGCTTGTCCTTCAGAGCCGCCGCCGCACACACTCGGGCCATGCCGATCTCGCACCGCCTGCTCGCCGTGTCCGTCGCGGTCATGTGGGGCCTCAACTTCATCGCGATCGACGCCTCGCTCGGTCAGTTCCCGCCGTTCCTGCTCGTGGCGCTCCGGTTCGCGATCATCGCCGTCCCGACCCTGCTCCTCGTGCCGCGTCCGCAGGTGCCGGTGCGCTGGCTGCTCGGGTACGGCATCGGCTTCGGCACGCTGCAGTTCCTGTTCCTGTACTGGGGGATGGCCGTCGGCATGCCGACAGGGCTGGCGTCGCTGGTGCTGCAGTCGTCGGCGCCGTTCACCGTGCTGCTCGGCGCGGTCGCGTTCCGGGACCGGGTGTCCGCACGGCAGCTGGTCGGGCTGGCCGTGGCGACGCTGGGGCTGGCAGTGGTGGGCTGGTCGCAGGCGCAGGCCGCCGCGTTCGCACCCTTCCTGCTGGTGCTGGCCGGCGGGTTCGGCTGGGCGATCGGCAACGTGTCCAACGCGCGGGCCAGGGCGGCGAACCCGCTGCACCTCACGCTGTGGATGTCGGTGGTCCCGCCCGTGCCGATGTTCGCGCTGTCCCTGGCGGTGGAGGGTCCGGACGCGATCACCGCCGCGTTCGTCCCCGGACCGCACCTGGTTCCGGCGCTGGTCGGGCTCGTCTACACGGTGCTGATCGGCACGCTGGTCGGATCCGGGATCTGGACATGGCTGATGGCCCGGCACCCCGCCGGCGTCGTCGCTCCGTTCTCGATGCTGGTCCCCGTGGTGGGACTCAGCGCGTCGGCGGTGCTGCTGGGCGAGCACATCGAGGTCGCGACCGGGCTCGGTGCGGCACTGGTGATCGGTGGTGTGCTCTGGGGGTCGTTGCGCAAGACCGGCGCTCCGGCCTCTCCGACCTCGGGCGGGAGCGTGGAAACTGTGGCCCCGCCGCCCTCGACGCGAGAGCCGGTCGGGTCATAAAGTGTGAAGGAATCGTGAGCGACTGTAGGTCCTCAACCGGAGGCGACCATGGACGTCGTACTGCTGATCGGCCGGGTGCTCTTCGTAGCGCTCTTCCTCGGGAGCACCGTCGGCCACCTGACCCAGACGGACAGCATGGCCGGCTACGCGGCGTCCAAGGGTGTGCCGATGGCGAAGCCGGCGACCATCGTCAGCGGTGTGCTGATGCTGCTCGGTGCGCTGTCCGTCCTGCTCGGCGTCTGGGGTGACCTGGGCGCGCTGCTCCTCTTCCTCTTCCTCGTCCCGACGGCGTTCCTCATGCACGGGTTCTGGCGGGAGACGGATCCGACCGCCAAGCAGATGGAGATGGTCCAGTTCAACAAGGACGTGGCGCTCGCGGGCGCGGCGCTGGCGTTCTTCTGGGTGTTCAGCCAGGATCCGGGCCTGACCCTCACGGGACCGCTGTTCTCGATGGGCTGACCAGTACGTCTTCCCATGACGACTCACCACAACTCACCTCGGAGGCAGTCGTGAAGTCAGGTCTGATAGTGCTCGGCGCCGTTCTTCTCCTCATGGGCGCCGTCTTCGCCTTCCAGGGACTCGGCTACCTCGCAGGCAGCGCGATGACGGGCGTGACGCTGTGGGCGGTCGTCGGCCCGATCCTCGCCGTCGTCGGAGTCGTGCTCATCATCTGGGGCGCACGAGCGGGCAGGCCCGGTAAGCACAGCTGACACAGGGTGTGGCGCTCGGGCGGCGCTGGCAGGGCTCGGCGGGACGGCCTCAGGCGGCCGGCCCGTCGGCGTCCTCCAGCTGCTCCGGGTTGGGCAGCCCGGCCAGGAACCGGAACGACACGAGCGCGACCAGCGTCGCGATGCCGCCCGCGATCAGGAACGGCGCGCGCAGGTCGATCCGGCCGAGCAGCCCGCCCAGCAGCGAGCCCAGCGGCATCGTGCCCCAGAGCAGCGTGCGCCACGTGCCGTGGACCCGGCCGAGCAGCCGGCTCGGGATCGCGGCCTGGCGCAGCGACATGACGAGGATGTTCCACGCCGTCGTGCCGCCTGCCGACAAGAAGTAGCCGAACGCGACGACGCCGAGCACGGGGACCGCGCCCATCAGGACCAGTGCCGCGAGCGAGAGGGTCTGCGCGACGGCCATCACCGGTCCCGCCCCGAACCGCTCCTTGAGCCGGTTGGCGACCGACGCCGCGCCGAGCGAGCCGACCGCGCCGGTCAGGATGAACGCCCCGTACCAGGCCTCCGGCAGGCCGAGCCGGTTCAGCACGTAGAGCACCATCGTGGCCGTGGCGGCCGAGAAGCACAGGCCGATCACCACGCTGATCAGCCAGAGCCTCCGCAGCATCGGGTTGCCCATGATGTACCGGAACCCGTCGGTGAACTGCCGGTACCAGGCGACGTGCGGCACGCCGCTCGGGTCGGTGTGGTGCCTGCCCGCCGCGGCGAGCGGCAGGAACACCGCCATGACGGCGGCCACCGCGTAGGTCAGCACGTTGATCCCGAGCGGCACCACCACGGAGACCGCGAACAGCGCCGAGGTGAGCGGGCCGGACAGGAACTGCTGGACGACGATCTCCCCGGCCTCGACCCGCGAGTTGGCACGGGGCAGGTCCCGCTTGGCGGCGATCGACGGCAGGACGGCGCGGAGTGCGCCGTCGTACACCGTCTCGAACGCCCCGTACGCGAACACGACGCCGTAGAGCCACCAGATGGTGAGCTGGTCCGTGGCGAAGAGCGCCAGCATGAGGACCGCGAGCAGCGTCCGGACGCCGTTGGCGATCGTCATGGCGCGCCGCCGGTCGATCCGGTCCAGCAGGATCCCGGCGGGGATCGAGAAGATCAGCCACGGCAGCATCGCCACGGCGGCGATCCCGGAGACGAGCAGCGGGTCGTCGGTCAGCCGCGCCGCCAGCAGGGGAGCCGCCACCCTTGCGATGCCGTCGCCGAGGCTGGAGCTGACGTTCGCGATGATGACGTTCCTCAACGCCCGCCCGAGCGGCTGCCTGTTGCTCACGACGCGAGCCTATGGGGCGATGGGTCGGCTCTCGCCAGTCCGCGAGGCCGCGGGTGTGCCCTCAGGGGGTTCCTCGGCCAGGCGGCCCGCGATCGTGCCCGTGATCTCCGCCAGGGCGTCGAGCTGCTCGGGCGTGAGCGCGTCGATGACCAGCCGCCGCGCCGTCGCGATGTGCCCGGGAACGGAGTGGATCAGCTCGCGTCGGCCGGCGCTCGTCAGGCCGACGTTGGTGGCGCGCCGGTCCTCGGGGCAGGGGGCGCGGGTGATGAGCCCGCGCTTCTCCAGGCGCCCGCACACGTGGGACAGCCGGGGCAGGGTGGAGACGGTGGCCTCGGCGAGCGCCGTCATCCGCATCGTCGGCCCGTCGCTGAGCTGGAGACTGGAGAGCACGACGAACTCGAAGTGCGTCAGCCCGGAGTCGCGCTGGAGCTGCCGGTCCAGCGCGGCCGGCAGCAGCTGGAACACGGTGGTCAGGCCGAGCCAGGCCGCCGACTCCTGCTCGTTCATCCGGGGTACGCGTCGCTTCACGTGCCCCATCCTAGCGTTTAGTTGACGCGACAAGTAATCGGTGCGAGACTCGGAGCGTTGGTTGTAGGAACAACTATTTTGGGAGCGCACATGACCACGGTCACCGTCATCGGAGCAGGAAACTTCGGCAGTGTTGTTGCGGGTATCGCGGCGAAGGGCGGGACCGGCATCCAGGTGCTCGCCCGCGACGTCGAGAAGGCGCGCGCGGTCGCCGGCCCGCTGGGCGGCACGGCAGGCACCGTCGGTGACGAGGTGACCGGCGACATCGTCGTGCTCGCGGTGCCCTACGGCGCCGTCGCGGACCTGGTCGAGGTCTACCCGAGCGCGTTCGACGGCAAGGTCCTCGTCGACGTCACCAACCCCGTCGACTTCAGCACCTTCGACGACCTCGTCGTCCCCGCCGACTCCTCGGCGGCGAAGCAGCTGCAGGACGCCGTCCCCGGCGCGAAGGTCGTCAAGGCGTTCAACACGAACTTCGGCGGCACGCTCGCGAGCGGCGAGATCGGCTCCGTGCCGACGACGGTGCTCGTCGCCGGTGACGACGCGGGCGCGAAGCAGACGCTCGTCGAGCTGGTCACCGCGGCCGGGCTGCAAGGGCTGGACGCCGGTTCGCTCAAGCGGGCCAGGGAGCTGGAGTCCGTCGGCCTGCTGCAGATGACGCTCGCAGGCGCCGAGAAGATCTCCTGGGGCGGCGGCCTCGCAGTGATCTCATGAGCACGCCGAACATCGTCCCCGCGTGGCGGCAGGGCAGTGTCGCCACCGCGGGGACGGCGCCCGACGGCACCCGGATGGACACCGTGGAGCTGCTCGTCCGCGACCTCGACGCCATGACCGCGTACTACCAGGACGCGGTGACCCTCGACGTCCTCGACCAGTCGGGCGCGAACGCGACGCTGGGCCGGGGCGGCGTGCCGATCATGGTGCTCCGCCAGGAGAAGGCCCTGCCGGGCGCGGACCCGCGCGGCGCCGGGCTCTATCACACGGCGATCGTCTTCGAGGACGAGCGGCGCCTTGCCGCGTCGCTCGCGTCCATGGCGCAGCGGGTGCCGGAGACCTACACCGGCAGCGCCGACCACCTGGTCAGCGAGGCGTTCTACTTCACGGACCCCGAGGGCAACGGCGTCGAGCTGTACCGCGACCGCCCCCGCGAGGAGTGGACGGTCCGTCCGGACGGGACCGTCGCCATGGCCAGCGAGTACCTCGACCCGAACCAGTTCCTGCGGCAGTGGCACGACCCGGCGGCGTCCGACACCGGTCCGTCCGCCGCCATCGGGCACGTGCACCTGCAGGTGGGCGACCTCGTGTCGGCGCGCCGGTTCTACGTCGACACGCTCGGGTTCGACGTCACCGCGCAGCTGGGGGATTCCGCCCTGTTCGTCTCGGCGGGCGGCTACCACCACCACATCGGCATGAACACGTGGCGCAGCGCGGGGGCGGCGCCGCGCGCCTCGACGCTCGGCCTCGGCGACGTCCGGATCCTCGTCCCCACCCGGTCCGACGTCGAGGCCCTTGCCGACCGCCTCCGGTTCCACGGCATCCCGACGTCCGACGACGGTGCGACGCTCCGTTTCGCGGACCCGTGGAACACGCGGCTCGCCGTGTCGCCGGAGACCGAGGGCTGATCGGCGGGCCGGTCGGCGGGCCGCTCGGCGGGTCACGGTCGTAGCCTGGTCGTATGCCGCGCGATCCGAACATCCCCGACGCGTTCGACGTCTACACGGTGGTCGTGCTCCGGCGCCCGCCGGACGCGCCGGAGATGTCGGACGAGGAGCTGGACGCGCTCCAGGCGCGCCACCTCGCGTACCGCGCCGAGCTGGCCCGCCGGGGCACCCTCGTCGCGAACGGCCCGTTCGACGCGCAGAGCGACCAGTCCTACCGCGGCATGTCGATCTTCGCGTGCGACGCCGCCGAGGCCGCGCGGCTCTCCGACGCGGACCCGTCAGTCCTGGCGGGCCGGCTCGCCTACGACGTCATGGAGTGGTGGGTGGGCGCCGGCTCGCTCGCCTTCCCGCACGCCGGCGGGCCGGTGGGCGACCGCCGGTCGATGCCCGACGACTGAGCGGTCGCGCGCCCGGCCCGGCCCCGACGCCTCGTCACTGACGAGGGACCGGCACGCCCGCGGCGCGCAGCCTGTCCTCGACGAGCGCGGTCAGTCGGGCCGACGTCGGCCACTCCTCCTGGCCGTGGGTGTTGACGATCCCGTACCGCGTGGCTGTGTCGGGCCGGGCCCGGAACCCCGCGGGCATCGCCAGCAGCTCGGGCTTGGCCAGCAGGTTCGCGGCGAGGGCCGAGGCCAGCTCCTCGACCCGCGGGTCGTCCGGGTCCCAGGACAGGGCCTCCCAGCTGCGCTGGGTCAGGTCGACGAACTCGGGGTCGTCGAGCCTGTGTTCCAGCTGGGTCACGAAGCTGTCGAAACCCTCCGGCACCAGCGCCCGGAACAGCACCAGCGCCTCGCGCTGGCCCGCGACGTAGTCGGGGCTGAGGCCGAGCTCGCGCATCCGCTCGAGGACCGCGCAGGCCCGGTCGGGGAGCAGCGCCCGGTCGTCGGCGAGCCGGTGCAGGGTGTCGCGGCGGGCGACCAGCTCCTCGATCTGGTCGGTCAGCCGCTGCTCGACGTCGGTGAGGGACAGGGCGAACCGCTCGGCGTCGGCGTCGAGCATGCCGCCGATGTCGGCGAGCGGCACCCCCGCGGCGGCCAGCGTCCGGACCTGCACGAGGCGCAGCAGGTCTTCCGACCCGTACCGCCGGTACCCGGAGACGTCCCGGTCCGGCTCCTCGACCAGCCTGAGCTTGTGATAGTGCCGCACCGTCTTGATCGTGACGCCTGCGAACGCCGCCGCCTGGCCGATGGTGATGCCGCCCGCCTCCCTGCTCATCGCCCGGTCCGGCCCTGCGTGCTCACGGTGGCGGCGAGCTCACGGACGACGGCGGCGACGGCGGGGGAGTCCTTGCGCAGGATGCTGCCGTGGTTGCTGGCCACCTTCGCGCCCACCTTCAGGTTCGGGTTCTCGACCAGCAGCGGGTCGAGGGTCTTGCGCATCTGTTCCTGCAGGTCGTCGCGGCTGCCCATGCCCTCACCGGACGCCACGACGTACCGGACCGGGATCGGCACCGTCTCGAGGATCGGCGTGAGGGCGGCGTGCAGCAGGTGTGCCTCGATGGCGACCTCGACGTGCTGCTCGCCGGAGAAGCGCGCGGCCATACCCAGCCGGGCGGCCAGCGGGATGAACAGCCGCATCCGGCGGAACACCTTACGGATCTCCTCGTGCTCGGCTGCCGTGGTCCAGCCGACCGGGAACGGGCCGTCGACGCCGACCACACCCAGGGCGCGGTCCGGGCTGCGGTGCGCCCAGTGCACCCCGAGCAGCGCGCCATAGGACCAGCCCACGAGCAGGACCTGGTCCACGCCCCGGGCCGCCAGGACGGCGTCGAGGTCGCGGAGGCA
This sequence comes from Promicromonospora sp. NPDC050249, assembly GCF_040656015.1. Lineage (NCBI taxonomy): Bacteria > Bacillati > Actinomycetota > Actinomycetes > Micrococcales > Promicromonosporaceae > Promicromonospora > Promicromonospora sp. NPDC050249. Next base: position 126,617 of record NZ_JBFAKY010000003.1, read on the forward strand.
CGCCTCGAACGAGTAGTCCGCCGAGAGCTTCGACCGTCCGCGGGCGCGCTCGTCGAAGGCGATGTGCCGGTAGCCGTCGCCGAGGTCGGCGATCACTCGCTTCCAGTGCCGCTGCGAGGCATAGGAGCCGTTGAGATAGATCACGGGAAGGCCGGCGCCACCGGTGTCGGTCACTGCCAGCTCCGTGTCGTCGACGGGGACCATGCCGGACCAGGAGGCGTTGTTCGGACGGGGTGCGTTCGTGTCGAGGTTGCTCATGCGACGAGCCTCCGGGTTGACCTCGGGTCAAGGTCAAGCCCCGGCATCAGACGTGCTCTTCGGCCGGCGGTTGCCAGCTGGCGCTGTGTCGGTCCAGCTCCGCGGTCAGGTTCTCGAACGCCGCCCGGACGCGCTCCTCGTCGTCGGTGACCAGGAGGTCGACGAGCAGACCGCGCAGCGTCGAGAGCAGCGACGTCGCCAGCACGGAGGCCTCCGGCTCCGGGCAGCCGTGGCGCACCAGGCCCGCGGCCAGCAGGGCCGTCCGCTGCTGCATCGACCGCGCCACGGCGTCGCGCAGCTTCGGGTTGTCGTGCATGGCGTGCCCGGTGATCGCGGTGAACAGCCGGATGTAGCGCCGCCCCTCGTCCGACGTCGCCCGCCGCCAGATGGTCTCCAGCGGTTCCGGGTCGTCGTCGACCAGGTCGGGCAGCGCGAGCGTCTGGGCGAGGACCAGGTCGACGATCGCGGCGACCAGGTCGTCCTTCGTCGAGAAGTGGTGCACCAGCGTCGCGTGGCTGACGCCGACCGTCTGGGCCACCTTGCGCAGCGACAGACCGGCCAGGCCGTGGTCGAGTGCGTGCTCGGTCGCGGCGCGCAGGACTTCTCCACGGCGATGTTCGAAGCGCAGCTTGCGGCCGTCCACGTGCTCGTTCACCCTCCGACCCTAGTCAACGACCGCCGTGCATCAATCTCAAGAATGTCTTGACCGAGTGGTAGAGCTACTTTATCGTCGGTTCGGTCAGTTGTTGTCTCACCGATCTCGAAGGGGCGATTCATGAGGCATCTGATCCGCAAGGCTGGTGCAGCGCTCGTCACAGGGCTGCTGCTCACCGGCACCGCCGTCGTGGGCCTGCCGGTCGCGCAGGCTGCCGACAACCCGTACGAACGTGGTCCCGATCCGACCGTGTCGAGCATCGAGGCTCGCCGTGGTTCGTTCGCCGTCGCCGACGTGAGCGTCTCGCGTCTTGCTGTCACCGGTTTCGGTGGCGGCACCATCTACTACCCGACCAGCACCGCCGAGGGCACGTTCGGAGCGGTGGCGGTCGCACCCGGCTACACCGCCTCGCAGTCGAGCATGGCCTGGCTCGGCCCGCGGCTCGCGTCGCAGGGGTTCGTCGTCTTCACCATCGACACGAACACCACCTCTGACCAGCCGTCCTCGCGTGGGGACCAGCTCCTGCGGGCGCTGGACTACCTGACGACGCGCAGCGTGGTCAGCAGCCGGATCGACGCCGACCGGCTGGCCGTCATGGGCCACTCGATGGGCGGCGGGGGATCGCTCGAGGCGGCCAAGGACCGGCCGTCGCTGCAGGCCGCGATCCCGCTCACGCCGTGGAACACCGACAAGACGTGGCCCGAGGTCAGCACGCCGACCTTGATCGTCGGCGCGGAGGACGACTCGATCGCTTCCGTCCGCTCGCATGCGGAGCCGTTCTACCAGTCGCTCCCCAGCGGTGCCGACAAGGCGTACCTGGAGCTGCGCGGTGCCAGCCACTTCGCGCCGAACACGGACAACACGACCATCGCCAAGTACAGCATCTCCTGGCTCAAGCGCTTCGTCGACGACGACCTGCGCTACGACCAGTTCCTGTGCCCGGCGCCGTCCACGAGCACGACGATCAGCGAGTACCGGAGCACCTGCCCGTACTAGGCCCTCTCGCCTGGGCCCGTCTCCGTTGGTCGAGCTTGTCGAGAGCCATCAAGGTCTCGACAAGCTCGACCAGCGAAGGAGGCTCGACCACCGAGGAGGGCTATGCCGGCCTCGGGAGCGTGAGGATCTCCGCCCCGTCCTCGGTGATGGCGATGGTGTGCTCGCTGTGCGCCGTCCGGCAGCCCGTCGCGCTGCGGAGGGTCCAGCCGTCGGCGTCGGTGACCAGCTCGTCGGTGTCCGACATGACCCAGGGCTCCAGCGCGAGCAGCAGCCCGGGCCGCAGCTTGTAGCCGCGGCCGGGCCGGCCCGTGTTCGGGACGTGCGGGTCCTGGTGCATCGTCGATCCGATGCCGTGCCCGCCGAACTCGACGTTGATCGGGTACCCGGCCGCGCTGAGCACCGCGCCGATGGCGTCGGAGATGTCACCGATGCGAGCCCCGGGGCGGGCGGCGGCTATCCCGGCCCGCAGGGCGCGCTCGGTCGTGTCGATCATGGCGACGCTCTCGGCCGGCCTGGTGTCGCCGACGATGAAGCTGATGGCGGAGTCCGCGGCGATGCCGTCCAGCGAGACGGCGAGGTCGAGGGTCAGCAGGTCGCCATCGGCGAGCTGGTAATCGTGCGGCATCCCGTGGAGGACGGCGTCGTTGACGGCCGTGCAGATGTAGTGGCCGAAGGGTCCGCGCCCGAAGGACGGCGCGTAGTCGACGTAGCAGGACTGCGCACCGGCGTCGACGATCATCGCCTTGGTCCACCGGTCGACGTCCAGCAGGTTCGTGCCGACCACGCACCGCTCGCGCAGCGTCTGCAGGATGGTGCCGACCAGGGTGCCCGCACCCCTGGCCCGGACCAGCTCGGCGGGGTTCAAGATCTCGATCATGGGATGCCCTTCGCACGTCTTCCAATAACTATCCCGGCCATACTATCCCGGTACTATGATCGGAAGCATGGTCAGGTTGCCGCTCACACCCGCGGAGGTCGAGCGCGGACAGCGTCTCGGCGCCCTTCTGCGTCGCGCCAGGGGCGAGCGTTCGATGCTCGAGGTCGCGCTCGACGCCCGCGTCTCGCCCGAGACCCTCCGGAAGATCGAGTCGGGTCGTGTCGCCACCCCGGCCTTCCCGACGGTCGCGGCGATCGCAGAGGTCCTCGGGCTCTCCCTCGACGCGGTGTGGGCAGAGATGAACCCCGCCGACGACGGCGTGGGTTCCGCCAGGACGGGTCGTAACGCGCGGGAGTGGTTGGCGTCGTAGATGCACGCGGTGCGGGCAGCAGCGGTTCAGGGCTCTCGCGGTGACCACCGGAGGGTGGACACCGCGAGAGCCCTGGCGGTAGTTCGCTCGTCAGCTGCGTGCGGCGTCGAGGATGACCCGGGTAACCGCCCCGGGCTGGGACATCATGACGACGTGCGAGCTGTTCACGTGGACCGTGGTGGCTCCAGCGCGTTCGGCCATCGCCCGTTCGGCCTCTGGCGGGATGATGCGGTCCTGGTTGGCGACGACGTACCAGCTGGGAATCTCTTCCCAGGCCGCCGGGCCGGAGGCGAGGAGCAGCGCACCGAGGGCGCCGGGACGCTGGCTGGCGGCCATGAAGCGGGCCTTGTCGCGAGGAAGGTCCTGGGCGAAGAGCCGGTGGAACCAGGCGGGGTCGATGTAGGCGTCGGCATCGTTGGGCGGCGCTCCCGGGTACGGGCGCAGGACCAGGTGGTCGGTCACCACGGTGTGGCCGCCGCCGAGGGTGTTGGCGGTGGCCACGTTCTCGCCCTCGGCAGGGGCGTAGGCGGCGACGTACACGAGTGCTTTGACGTCCGGGTCGCCGGTCGCGGCGTTGGTGATGACCGCGCCGCCGTAGGAGTGCCCGACGAGCACGATGGGGCCGGGGACGGTGTCGAGGAACTGGCGCAGGTACTCGCCGTCGGACACAGGCCCGCGCAGCGGGTTGGAGAACGCCAGGACCGGGTAGCCGCGGTCGGTCAGGCGGTCGGTGACGGCTTCCCAGCCGCTGGAGTCGGCGAACGCGCCGTGCACCAGCACGATGGTGGGCTTCGGGCCGGGGACCGGGTAGCCACTCTGACCGCCGTGCGTGCCGGCGGGCGAGGTGGAGCCCGCAACAGGTGAGAGTGCGAGCAGTGCCGTGGCGAGTGCGGCGATCAGAGCGGTGGGGCGGGTGATGCGTCTCCTGGTCATCAGGGGGCCTCCTGTCGGGGTGGGGACAGAAAAGATCATCCGCATCCGGCCGGGTGAACTGGACCACGTGAACCGCGTAGTCTCTCGCCGCCGGTCCTACCGTGGAGGGCATGGAAAATGCCGATGTGCTCCTGGGCCGTGATGACGAGCAGCGTCGGCTGGCCGCGCTCCTCGGCGCGGCGCGCAACGGACGCGGCGGCTCCCTGCTGGTCCTGGGGGAGCCAGGAATCGGAAAGACCTGTCTCCTGACCGAATCGGCACGGCAGGCGAGCGTCGACGTGATCCGGCTGGATGGGTACGAGTCGGAGTCGGCGATGCCGTTCGCCGCCGTACAGCGGCTGGCCACCACACTGCAGAGACACCACGCGGCGCTTCCAGAACGTCAGCGGCAAGCGGTACAGGTCGCGTCCGGTATGGCTGATGGTCCGGCACCGGACCGGTTTCTGGTCGGTCTGGGTGTGCTCGGGCTCCTGGCGGCGGCAGGTTCGGACCGGCCGGTGGTGTGCGTGATCGACGACGCGCACCTGATCGACTCGGAGAGTCTGGACGCTCTCGCGTTCGTGGCTCGTCGGCTCGCGGTGGAGCACGTCGCAGTCGTGTTCGCGGGCCGCGACGGGGAGGGGTTCGCGGACCGGGTGGGTGGCGTTCCGCAGCTGGTGCTGTCTGGACTCGACCTCGCCACCGCCGTCCGGCTGCTGAACCGGTCGGCGACGATGCCGTTCGCGCCGTCTGCGGCTGCGGCGATCGCACGCGCGACCGGTGGCAACCCGCTGGCCCTGATCGATCTGGCCGGTGACGCGCTCGTGCACGAGCTACCCGACCTGGGACTGGATGGGACACCGGTGCCCGTAGGCCAGCACCTCGAGGCGCACTACGTTCGCCGGGTGCGGCAGACAGGCCCCGGCGTCCAGCCCTGGATGCTCCTGGCCGCCGCGGACTCGACGGGAAACGTCGACCTTCTGACCGCGGCGGCGGCGAACCTGGGGCTCAGCCCCGACGGCGGCGACCGAGCCGAGATCGCCGGCCTCGTGGAGCTCGAACCTGTCGTCCGGTTCCGGCACCCTCTGGTGCGTTCTGCTGTGTACAACGCCGCACCCGGCGCCGAGCGCCGCCGGGTGCACGACGCCCTCGCCCGAGCGGCGGGCCGGCTCGGGCTCGTGCAGACCGAGGCGTGGCACGCCGCTCGTGCAGTGCTCGGGACCGATCCTGACGTGGCCGACCGGCTGGCTCATTCCGCGGATCTGGCGGCTCGGCGTGGTGGCCTGGCCTCGCAGGCGACCATCCTGACCCGCGCGGCCGAGCTCACACCATCCGGACCGGTGCGCGATGCACGTCAGGTCGGTGCGGCGGAGGCAGCTCTGGCGGCCGGGGCGATCCACGTGGCCCACCGCCTCGTCGACCAGACCGACCATCCCATGGCCGACGCTGTCACCCAGGGACGAGCCATCTCCGTGCGCACTGCGCTCGGACTGTTCTCTGGCGGCCCGGACGGGGTGCGGGGGGCAACGGCCGGGAATCTGCGGGCGGCCGACGCTTTCCACGGGCACGATCCCGAGCGAGAGCAACGAGCGCTGCTCAGTGCGTTTCACACCGCTTGTACCGCCGAACGAATGATCCTGGGCACGACCCCTGACGCCCTCGGCCACCGCATCGTCGCGGGCGCCGGAGTGGCCGACGGCCCTGCATCGGCCATCCTGCTCGGCCTCGGCGCACTGGCCCTCGAGCCCTACGAGCAGGCAGTCGTGCCCGCCCGGGCGGCGCTGGATGCAATCCTTGCGCTTCCCGATCACGACATGATGCAGATGGGCTCGGTGATCGCCTCCCTCGGGACATTCCTGTGGGACAACGAGGGACGTACCGCCGCTCTCGCCCGAGCAGCTGCCGCTGCTCGCGATGCCGGAGCGCTGCAGCTGGTCGACTCCCTGCTGTGGATCATGGCGCTGTCCGAGCTGTGGGGCGGCACCCTGCGTCGCGCCGTGACGTACGACGAGCTGGTCCGCGAGGTGCGCCGCGCCATGGGCTACGACGCGGAGAACGTCATCAACGCCGCCGTCATGGCCTGGACCGGGTCACCGCTCGAGGTCGTGGCGGCGATCGCCGACGGAGCGGACGCGACGGGGTTCGGCGGCGTCAGCTCGTCAGCGCGCGCGTCGGTCGCGGTGCGCCACCTCGCGGACGGGAAGTACCAGGAGGCGTACGAGCAGCTGACCCCGCTCGTCACCGACGCGTTCCTGCACACCACACCCACCTACTACCCCGACTATGCCGAGGCCGCTGCACGCAGCGGGCACCACGACGATGCCGAACGGGTCGCGACACTGCTCGCGCGGACAGCCGACGCGAACGGCTCGCCCTGGTGCTTCGGGCTCGCCCAGCGTGCGCTGGCCCTGCTCGGCACAGAGGACGCCGAGCCGCACTACAGGGCCTCGATCGAGGCGCTAGGCAAGACCGGTGCCGAGATGGACCTGGCGAGGTCCCACCTCGTCTACGGGGAATGGCTGCGCCGTGCCCGCCGACGCCGCGAGGCCGGCGAACAGCTCCGGCTCGCCCTCAAGCACTTCCGCCACAGCGGCGCCGACCTGTTCGTCGCGCGGACGACCGCTGAGCTGGCGCCCCTCACCGACTCCGGTGACATCGACAACTCACCGCGGGTGTTCGACCTGACGACGCAGGAGCACACGATCGCACAGCTCGCGGCGATCGGGCGCACCAACTCCGAGATCGCCGCGAACCTGTTCATCAGCCCCAACACGGTCGACTACCACCTCCGCAAGGTCTTCCAGAAGCTGGGTGTGTCTTCCCGACGTCAGCTCGCCGACCGCCTCACACCGACGCCGACCGAAGAGGATCCCGCCACTTCGTAGTCGGGGACGGACTACGAGGATCACGTGGTCCGGACCTACCGGGCCCCGAGGCAAGGTCGAGCTGTCAGAGCTCGACCGATACCGAGGAGGCCCACCATGCCTTACATCACCACCGACGACGGCGCTCAGATCTTCTACAAGGACTGGGGCACCGACGGCACGCCCGTCCTGCTCAGCCACGGCTGGCCGCTCAACTCCGACGCGTGGGAGGCGGCAGCGTTGTTCCTCGCCGAGCACGGTCACCGCGTCGTCGCACACGACCGGCGCGGCCACGGCAGGTCCAGCCAGAGCTGGCAGGGCAACGAGATGGACACGTACGCCGACGACCTCGCCTGCCTGATCGACGCCCTCGACCTGCGCGACCTGACCCTGGTCGGCCACTCCACCGGCGGCGGCGAGATCACTCGTTACGTCGGCCGCCACGGGACCGCCCGTGTGGCCAAGCTGGTGCTGGTCTCAGCGGTCCCGCCGCTCATGCTGCAGACCGACGACAACCCCGACGGGCTGCCGATCGGGGTGTTCGACGGGATCCGGGCGGGAGAGAAGGCTGACCGGTCCCAGCTCTACCGTGACCTGGCCGACGGCCCGTTCTTCGGCCACAACCGGCGCCAGGACGTCGACCAGGGGTTCCGCGACGCGTTCTGGCTGCAGAGCATGGCCTCCGGCCACCGTGGCGCCTACGAGTGCATCGCCGCGTTCTCCGCGACCGACTTCCGTCCCGACCTGGCGAAGATCGACGTCCCGACGCTGGTCATCCACGGCGACGACGACCAGATCGTGCCCTTCGACGTCGGCGGCAAGCGGTCCGCCGCGCTCATCGACGGAGCCACGCTGACCGTCTACGAGGGCAGCGGCCACGCGCTGCCCGACACCGACAGAGACCGCCTCCACGCCGACCTTCTGGCGTTCATCGACGCCTGACCGGCGTCGGACCGTTCACCACCGGACCCTTCACCACGAGGAGCAGCAGCATGAATGCAGCACAGCCTGACACCGTCGTCCTGGTCCACGGCCTCTGGATGACCCCGCGCAGCTGGGAGGGCTGGATCTCCCACTACGAGGCCAAGGGCCTCAAGGTCCTGGCCCCGGGCTACCCGGGCTTCGAGATCGAGGTCGAGGCCCTGCGGGACAACCCCGAGATCATCGCCGACCTGACGGTCCCCGAGACCGTCGACCACCTCGCCGCCGTCATCGAGGCACTGGACAAGCCGCCGATCATCATCGGCCACTCGTTCGGCGGCACGCTCACCCAGCTCCTGCTCGCCAGGGGCCTCGGTGCCGCGGCCGTCGTGGTGGACTCCGCACCCACAGAGGGCGTGCGAGTCAACCCGCTGTCCCAGGCCAGGTCCTTGTTCCCCGCGCTGAAGAACCCCGCAAACCGGCACCGCGCCGTCGGGTTCACGCCCGAGGAGTTCCACTACGCGTTCACCAACACCCTCTCGGCCGAGGAGTCCCGGCGGGTCTGGGAGCGGTACGCCATCCCCGCCCCGGGCAACTGGGTGTGGGAGTACGGCCTCTTCGCCAACTTCAAGCCCGGCCCCCAGGAGACCTGGGTGGACTACACCGCAGACCGAGCCCCTCTGCTGTTCATCGGCGGCAGCGAGGACCACATCATGCCGCCCTCGGTGAACAAGTCCAACGCCAAGCACTACGCCAAGTCGCCCGCGATCACCGAGTACTACGAGTACGAGGGCCGCGACCACTGGACCTGCGCCGCACCCGGCTGGGAGGCCGTGGCCGACCACGCCCTCACCTGGGCGCTTGCGCACGCGACGGCGAGCGACCCCGCCGTCTGACCTGCGTCGGCCCAGCTTCCCGCCGCACACGGTGGGCCCACCCGTACCGCGCAGAAGGCTCGCGGGTGGGTCCACGGTCCCGAGACCGAGCCCGGCTCGTTGCGTTCAGTCCACCAGCGCGCCGCCGGTCAGGTTCACCACCGTGCCGGTCATGGCTCGGGCGCGGTCCGAGGCGAGGAAGGCTGCGGTCTCCGCGACGTCGGCGAGCGTCGGCAGCCGCTTGAGCAGCGTCCCCTGCTGCATGGCGTCCTCCAGGAGCTCGTCGATCGACTGACCGGACGCAGCCGCCGAAGGCCCGAAGACGTCCTTGGTGTAGGAGCCCGCGGCGACCGCGTCGACGACGGCGTGCGGACGGATGTTGATGACGCGGATGTCGTGGGGAGCCAGCTCCGCGGCCAGCAGCCGGGAGAACGCCTCCTTGCCGGCCGCGCTCACGCCGTGGCCGAGGATGCCCTCGACCGCTAGCTTCGCACCCGGCTCGGACAGGTTCAGGATGACGCCGGGGCGCTCGCCGCCCATGTGCCGTGCCACGGCCTTGCTCGTGATGAAGAGCGTCCGCAGGAACCCGTCGATGGGCCGCATGAACTCCTCCAGCGAGAGGTCCGCGAGCGGCGTCCCCTGGTCGTGCATGACGCTCACGGCGTTGAGCGCGACGTCGATATGGCCGGCCGTCGCGGCGACGGCGGTGGCGTGACGCTCGACCGCTTCCGGGTCCGCGGCGTCGACGAGCGCCGTCTCGACCTTTCCGCCCGCAGCCGTGATGTCGCGCGCCACCGCGTCGAGCTTCGCCTGCGTCCGTCCGGCGATGAACACCAGCGCACCCTCCCGGGCGAACACCCGCGCGACGGCGCCGCCGATGGCGCCCCCTCCGCCGTAGATCACGGCGTTCTTGTTCTCCAGTAGCAGTCCGCTCATTGCTGTTCTCCAGGGGTTCGGGAGTGGTAGTCGGCCCAGGTACGACGGCGGGTGGTGGGGAAACTCATCGCGTGGGCTTCCGGGAGGCGGGGCGAGCGGCTCATGACGCCTCGTTCGCCGATGCAGGTGCCGTAGACGTACGTCGGAACGGTCGAGGTGGTCTCGGTCATCGCGTACCGGCGCGTCCGCTCCCGGATCGGGGGCATGGCCGGGAGCATGGGTCGACTCGACGGACGGGCTGAGGGAGCAGAGCCATGGGATTGACCGGACATGTCGTCGTCGCGCGGAGCGACGGCCCCCTCGAGCAGGTGTCGACGCTGGTGTCGCTCACGCCGCCAGGGTCGCCTGAGGGTGGCGTGACCTCGCGGTGGCCGGTCACCACGGGGTGGCAGGCGGTGGAGATCACCGCCGGCTACTGGGACGAGATCCGGTTGAAGGAGCTCATCGAGCTGGTCCGGGTGACGGGCGCTCCGGCGAGCAGCGCGTGGGTCCTGGACAGTGACTGCGCGATCGTGACCGGCCTGGCGCCAGGCGGCAGACCTTGGCGTGTAGGGCTGAACGTCGACACGCTCGTCGAATACGGACAGTACGATCCAGAAGCGATCCTGTGCACCGACGACACGGACATCGAGGAGTACGGCGACCGCATGCGGGCACACGTCCCGCACGCCGCCGCCGACCTCCTGGCCTGGGCGGCGGCAGCCGGATTCACCGGAGCGTCCCAGCGGGAGATCGAGGACCTGCTGCGGTCGACCTCCGTCTTTGCCGAGGACATTTGGGAGGACGTCCTCGTAGCGCTCGGCTTCCCGCTGCCGTGGACCGAGGCCCCTGCATCCTCGTGAGCGAGGCCGCGACCTACGCCCGCGTGATGCGGATGGAGCCCGACACGATCCGGGTGGTCATCCAGGAGATCCCGCGCGAGAACTGGGGCGTGGGCGGTGTGACGCTCGCTGATTCGGGTCAGGACGAGAGTCTTCCGCGGTAGCGCAACCTTTCGCCGGGCAGGCGGAGGGTTCGGGAACCGAGTATTCCGTTGCCGGCCGAGGCCGGAGCCCGTGAGGCTGTCCGTCGATGATGCCGTTGACCGAGATCGATCGTCTGAAGCGAACAGTCACCCCCGCGTGGGAGAGCCCGGTCGCTGACCAGGTCGCAGCGGCATGGGGGTACCCGGCCGGGACCGCGAAGTGGTGGCGTTCCAGCGCCTCCCATGTGTTCGTCCTGCCCGACCCGCGAGGGAAGCGGTACCTGCGGTTCGTGCCCGATGCCTACCGGGACGCCGGCGCGGTAGTGCCGGTAAGCGTCCTCATGCACCGGCTCGCTGCGGGCGGTGCGGCAGTGGTGAGCCCTGTTCCCACCGAGACGGGCGGCCTGACGGCGACGGTGCAGACGGCGCTGGGCACCATGCACGCCATGGTGGTCGAGGCCGCGGCGGGACAGGAGATCGACGCGGAAGACCTCACGGACGACCTGGCGCACGAGTGGGGCCAGGCTCTTGCCCTGGTGCACGACGGCGCGGCCGGAATCGACGACGGCCTCCCGGACGCCTTTGCCGAGCTGGCCGAGATCCCTGACCGGTTCGCCGAGGATCCCGCGTTCGTGAAGGCCGCCGCCCGGCTGGCCGACCGGCTCGCGCGCCTGCCGCGGGACCGATCGCGGTTCGGGGTGGTGCACGGCGACTTCGAGCTGGACAACCTGGCCTGGGACGCAGGCCGGGCGACAGCCTTCGACTTCGACGAGGCGGCGCTGTCCTGGTACGCCGCCGACGTCGCCTACGCCCTGCGCGACCCGACCGGTCCTGACGGGGAGCCGGACCCCGCCCGCAGGCACCTCGTCCATGCGTTCGTCGCCGGGTACCGCGGCGTGCGGGCACTCGATGACGCCGACCTGGCGAACCTGCGGCTGTTCGCCGGCGCACACGCGGCCTGCTCGGCGGTCCGCATCGCCCGTGCTCTCGAGTGGTCCGGAACTGACGAGCCGGAGTGGAGAGCGGAGCTCCGCGCCGACCTGACCGGCATGGCGGGCGCACAGCGGGACCTCGCTGTCTCTGTCGCCGAGCGGAACTAGCCGCCGTCCCGGCCGGATCCGGGCCCCGCACGCGGCCGCCCCGGGCGTCCAGCCCTTTTCGCGGCATACGTTCCACCGTTACGGAACCGTGATTTCCAGTGCTTGACCGAACAGAGGCATGCCCCCTACCCTCATGTTCACGTTAACTTGTTATCGTTAACATCGGGCAACGATGCCCAGCGGCCTTCAACGGAGAGTGGCGCATGACAGAGATTCCGGTCGTCGAACCGGCTGAACGGCGATGGCTATGGCAGTCACGCTGACGGGGCCGGTCGTCCAGTCCGAGACGCTGACGGTGAAGAAGCCGAAATCGCTGCTGAAGAGCATCGCCCGCAACAAGGTGCTGCTCCTCATGTGCCTTCCGGCGATCGTGTTCTTCCTCGTCTTCAGCTACGGTCCGCTCCCCGGTGTGTGGATCGCCTTCACGAGCTTCAACTACCGGGACGGGATCTTCGGCAGCGAGTTCGTGGGAATGCGGAACTTCGAGTTCCTCATCCAGTCCGGGCAGCTGTGGCAGCTCACGCGGAACACGCTGCTCTACAACCTGGCCTTCATCATCCTGGGCAACATCCTGCAGATCGCGCTGGCGATCATGCTGAACGAGATCAGGTCGAAGTACTTCAAGAAGATCAGCCAGGCCATCATGTTCCTGCCGTACTTCATCTCGGTGGTCCTGGTCGGCGTCATCGCGTTCAACCTGCTCAACTTCGACACCGGTGCGATCAACGCGCTGATCGAGCAGACGGGCGGCGACCCGATCAAGATCTACAGCACGGCGGGCCTGTGGCCGATCATCATCATCCTGTTCCAGCTCTGGCAGAGCACCGGCTACGGATCGATCGTCTACTTCGCGGCCATCATGAGCATCGACAACTCGTTGTTCGAGGCCGCTGCCATCGACGGGGCCTCGGCCTGGCAGCGCATCCGCTACATCATCCTGCCGAGCCTGAAACCGACCTTCATCATTCTTCTGCTGTTCTCGCTCGGCGGGATCATGCACGGCAACTTCGGGCTGTTCTGGAACCTGGTGGGCAACAACGCTGCTCTGTTCTCCACCACCGACATCATCGAGACGTCCGTCTACCGCATGATCCTCTCGCAGAACAACTTCACCTCGTCGACGGCCGTGGGGCTCTACCAGTCCCTGTTCGGGTTCGCCCTCGTGATGCTGGCCAACTGGATCGTCCGAAGGATCAACAAGGACTATGCGCTGTTCTAACCTGCGCCGTTCTGACAGAGAGGGGGCGTGATGAGTCACGTCGTCGCAGTGAAGCGGCCGAGGAAGGTCAGGCTCGACAAGAGCGACTACATGCTGCGGGGTATCTCCTACTTCACGGTCACGCTCTTCACCTTGTTCTGTGCGCTGCCTTTCATCATGATCGTCTCCGCCTCCTTCTCCAGCGAGGGCGCGATCATGAGGGAAGGGTTCGGGCTGCTGCCCAAGGAGTTCACGCTCGACGCCTACGAGTACATCTTCCGGGCCCCCCGGCAGATCATCGGCTCGTACGTCGTGACCATCCTGATGACCGTGTGCGGTACGGCGCTCGGGCTGTTCATCATCGCCATGACCGGATACGCCCTCCAGCGGCGTGACTTCCCCTTCCGGAACTGGATCTCGTTCTTCATCTACTTCACGACCCTCTTCTCCGCGGGCCTGGCGCCCACCTACCTCTGGGTGGCGCGTGATCTCGGGCTCAAGGGAAGCTACCTGGCGGTATTCCTCCAGCTCCTGATGACCCCGTGGCTCATCATCCTGATGAAGAACTTCGCGCGGTCCATGCCCTACGAGATCATCGAGTCCGGAAAGGTCGACGGCGCGGGGGACTTCCGGATCTTCCTGCAGCTCGCGCTCCCGATGATGAAGCCGGCGCTGGCCACTCTCGGCCTCTTCCTGGCGCTGGGCTACTGGAACGAGTGGTATCTCTCCTCGCTGTATCTGGGCAGCACCGTCGAGTTCAAACCGCTCCAGTACCACCTGTACAACATCATCAACACCGCGAATGCGCTCAGAAACTCGGTGGCAGGCTCGAACGTGAGCATCACCGAACTGCCGAGCAACACCCTGAAGATGGCGAGCGCCGTCGTCGCCACCGGGCCGATCGTGCTCCTGTACCCCTTTGTCCAGAAGTATTTCGTCTCCGGAATCACGGTCGGGGCCGTGAAGGGCTGACGCCCACTTTCATGAGTGCTCGGAACATCCGCAAGAACATCTGCAGTACGAACCATGATTCGAGGGAGTCTCAACGATGAGAAAGTCTTTCGCGAGGGTCGGGGCGGCAACGCTCGCCCTGGCCATGAGCACGGCAACACTGGCAGCCTGCGGTCCCAGCGGTGGGTCCGACTCCGGGGAGCCGACCGAGATCACCATGCTCGTCCTGGGTGACAAGCCGGAGAACGGCCGCCTGGAGGCGATGCTGGAGGAGCTGAACCCGCACCTCATCGAGGAGGCGAACGCCACCCTGGACTTCTACTACGTGGAGTGGGCCGACTGGCAGACGCAGTACAACACCCAGCTGCTCTCCGGTGACGACAGCATCGACCTGATCACCACCGCCACGGACTGGCTGTTCGCCTGGGAGAACGCGGAGAAGGGCGCCTTCCTGCCGCTCTCCGAGGAGATGCTCCAGGAGCACGCCCCGCGGACGTGGGAGCAGGTCGAGGCGAACGGGAACTGGGACAAGGTGACGCTCGACGGGGAGATCTTCTTCATCCCCGAGGACAACTTCACCCAGTGGACCAACCACGGGTTCTTCTACCGCGGCGACTGGGCGAAGGAGGCGGGCTTCGAGGACGGCACGATCACGAAGTTCGAGGACTTCACCACCTACTTCGAGTGGGTCAAGGAGAACAAGAAGGACGCCTACCCGTGGGACGTCGCTGGGGCCAACGACCACGCGCTGACCGGGTACCTCCAGGGGCACACCGATGGCCAGACCCTCCAGCAGATCACCGCGGGCAACTACTGGCCGTTCCAGACCACCGAGGCCGACCCCGACACGGTGACCTCCTGGTACATGGAGGGCGACGAGCTGCTGGAGGCCGCCGAGCTGGCCAAGGAGTGGAACGACATCGGCGTCTGGCGCGAGGACGCGCTGAACTACGACGGCGTCACGCGTGAGCTGTTCTACGCGGGTCTCTCCGGCGCGGACCAGCACCACGCGCAGACCTACATCGGCGCGATCGTCGACAACATGAACAAGAAGCAGCCCGGCTCCGACCCGAAGTTCTTCTACTGGGGTCAGGAGAACGGGAACTTCTTCCGGGACATCCCCACGCACGGGGCCATGGCCGTGAACGCCACCTCGGGCAACCCTGAGAAGGCGCTGGAGGTCTACGACGTCCTGCGCAACGACGAGGAGGCCTACAAGCTGCTCAACTTCGGCATCGAGGGCACCGACTACGTCATGACCGACGAGGGCAAGCTCGACCGTCCGGAGGGCTGGGACGAGACCACCGACGCCCTGGGGTCGAACTTCTGGGGCGGCCGGATGGACGAGTTCGAGCCGGACCGGGTCACGGACGCGCCGAACAAGCAGGAGATCTACGACGAGCTCGACGCGGCGGCGAAGGACTACCCGTACACGACCCTCATCGTGAACAAGGACCTGATCGACCCCTACCTGGCTGCCATGGGCGGCGTGCTCTCCGAGTACATCCCGCAGCTCCAGTACGGCAAGTTCGACGACCCGGCAGCCGCCATCGCGGACATGCGCGAGGAGCTGGAGGCCGCGGGCTACAACGAGGCGAGGGACGCCATCCAGGCCGACCTGGACGCCTGGGCGGAGACCCAGGGCTAGTTCGCCGTCTCGGTGGCCGAGCTGGTCGAGACACGGGTCCCGACCGGCTCGGCCACCGACAGCCGTACCACCGGCCACATCAAGAGACAGGGCGATCGTGAGCAAGATCTTCCACCCGGACTCACCGCTCCTGCGGTTCCTGGACAAGGTCGCGGACGTGATGATCCTCAACCTCGTGTTCATCGCGACGGCGATCCCGGTCGTCACGCTCGGCGCCGCTCTGACCGCCCTGAACTACAGCGCCATGAAGATCGTGTCCGGCGGGAGCACGTCGGTGGCGAGCGACTACCTCAGGTCGTTCCGGACGAACTTCAAGCAGGCGACGCTCCTGGGGCTGGCCGTCGTGTTCCTCGCCCTGGTCCTGGCGGCCTGGTACGTGGTCGTCGACAACCTCGACGTCCCCGTCATCGTCCGGATCGTCCTGCTGGTGGTGTTCTACCTCGTCGCGTTCCGGTTCGTGCTGGCGACGCTGTACGTCTTCCCGTACACCGCAACGTTCGAGAACACCGTCCTGGAGGTGCTGAACAACTCGCGCCTGATGTCGCTCCGGCACCTCTTCGGGTCCCTTGCCATCGCCGCGGTCACCGCGCTCCCCGTCGTCGTCACCGTCTTCTACCCGAGGGTGGCGGTGTACGGGCTGCTCTGGTTCCTCATCGGTTTCGCGGGCCTCGCCGTCGTGAACGCGGTCCTGTTCACGAGGATCTTCCGCACGTACATCACCGAACCCGCCACAGAACCCAGCACTGAACCCACCACCGAACCCGCCGAGAGCGAAGGTACGAGATGACGACGCAGACGGACGCCACCGTAGGGCTGCGGCCCTCCGGGCTCGTGCTCGACGGCGCCGAGCAGGTGCACCTGTGCGCCTCGCTGTTCTACTTCCGGGTGCCGCGCGAGGCCTGGGCGGACCGGCTGGCCCAGGTGGCGGCGTCCGGCTACACGCTCGTGGACGTCTACGTCCCGTGGAACTTCCACGAGACCGCGCCCGGCCGGTGGGACTTCACCGGGCGGCGCGACGTCGGCGAGTTCCTCGACCTGGCCCGCGACGCCGGGCTCGGTGTCGTCGCGCGGCCCGGCCCGTACATCTGCTCCGAGTGGGACGGCGGCGCGCTGCCCGCGTGGCTGACCCTCGAGGACGGCCTGGCGCTG
This sequence comes from Promicromonospora sp. NPDC050249, assembly GCF_040656015.1. Taxonomy (NCBI): domain Bacteria; kingdom Bacillati; phylum Actinomycetota; class Actinomycetes; order Micrococcales; family Promicromonosporaceae; genus Promicromonospora; species Promicromonospora sp. NPDC050249. The sequence continues at coordinate 143,291 of NZ_JBFAKY010000003.1, forward strand.
CGGCAGGCCGAGCCGCGCTACCTGCGGCACGTCGAGGCATGGTTCGACCAGGTGATGCCGCTGCTCGCGGCCCGGCAGCGCGACAGGGGCGGCGCCGTCGTCGCGATCCAGGTGGAGAACGAGCTCGACTTCTTCGACACCGCCGACCGCCCCGCGTACCTGGCTCGGCTGCACGAGCTGACCCTCGGCCACGGCATCACGGTGCCCGTCGTGGCCTGCGCCGGGCAGGGCGACCTCGCGGGGGCCACCGGGGGAGTCGACGGCATCACTCCCGCGTTCAACTTCTACCCGGACGACCTGTCGCCGTTCGTCGAGGCCGAGGTACGGCAGCACGCCGACCTCGTCGCCGACCGCGGTGAGCCGCTGCTGGTCATGGAGACCAACCGCAGGCACGCGACGCTGCGCCGGCTGCTGGTCAGCGGCGCGAAGGTCATCGCGCCCTACCTGCAGGCCTCCGGCTTCGACTTCGGCTACACGCCCTCGGTGGGCAACTGGGGCGACCCGGGCGGGTTCATGTCCCATGACTACGACTTCGGCGGGTACCTCGACCCCGTCGGCGTGCCCCGCCCCGAGATGGCCGAGGCCCGCGTCCTCGCGCGTGTGCTGCGCACCCTCGGACCCGCGCTCGCCCGGTCGACCACAGCCTCCGCCGACGGCGCCTTCCGGGTCGACGTCGCCACCAGCGCCTCGCCGTCCAGGCTGGTGCTCGACGGCGGGGGCGAGCTGACCGGCATCCCGAACCTGACCGACGGCGCAGGGACCGCCGCGTTCCCTGCATGGTTCGGCGGGCCCGAGGTGGCGGTACCGCTGCCCGCTGCGTCGTGCCTGCTGGTGCTGCGGGACCTGCCGCTGGACCGGTTCGGGCTGCCGGGGACCCTGCGCCTGGCGAGCGCCGACCTGGTCGGCGCCGGCCCGGACGGGATCGAGCTGGCGACGGCCGGCGCGAGCGTCGTCGTGCTGGAGGCCCCGGGCGGGCGGCCGGTGCTGGTCGAGCTGGCCGCACCCGCGCCCGGCGCCCCGGTCCGCGCACGGATCGAGGCAGGGGTCGACGGCGTGACGTGGGCGGTCGTCGTCCGCCATCCCGCGGACGTGGACGCGGACGCGCCGTCCGACGGCGGAACCGCCGCGGACGATGCGGCCGCCGAGCACCCGTCACTCACGGCCCTGACCGCGCTCGACCTTCCGGCCCGCACCGGGCGCACCACGCGGCACGACGTGCCGCCGTCGTCGGAGGAGGTGGGTGTCTACCGCGGGCGTACGCACTACTCGACAGGCCTCGACGGGGCGGACGAGCTGCTGATCGAGGGCGCGTCGGACATCGTGGACCTCGCGCTCGCCGGGGCCGCGCTCCCCACGGTCGCGGGCTTCGGTGCCACCTTCCGGCTGCCGGTGGCCGGGGCGGGTCGCCTCGACGCGACCGTCGAGACCTGGGGGCACGCGAACTTCGACGACGTCCGACTCCCGGCGCTGCGCCTGGGGTCGTCGCGCGGGCTCGGCAGGGTGTGGTCGGTCGTCGGCCGGTCCGACGTGTCCGTGCTGTGGCGCGTGAGCGCGGCGGGCGGCTGGCCGGGCGAGCCGGCACCGCTGCGCACGCTCGGCGGCTGGAGCAGCACCCGCGTCGGAGAGCCGACCACCTACTCGCGCGGCCTCGACGTCGATGATGCGCACCACCATGCGTTGCGCCTGGCCGGGGTCGCGGGGTCGGTCCGGGTGACCGTGGACGGCGTAACGCACACCGTGACAGAGGACGACCCCTGGCTACACCTTGCCCCGGGTACGGGGCACGCGGTCGCGATCACCGTGCCGCACCGGCCGGGAACCGGCCTGGCCGCCGAGCTGCTCCGCCTGGAGCCGGTCAGCGGCTGGGACGTGGAGCCTCAGCCGGACGAGGCGATCCTCGACCTGTCCCGCGCCGACGCCGCAGGGGAGGCCGTCGCCCTGCCGCTGGAGCTGGCACCCGGCGAGGAGCGGTGGTTCGAGGCGGCGGTGCCGCCGGGCGGGCTCTCGCTCGGGTTCGAGGGCGCCCAGGTGCGGGTCAGCGCGTTCGCCGGCGGGGAGCTGCTGGGCCGGGTGTGGCTCGACGACCCCGCGCGGCCGCGGTTCACCGGCGGCGACGCCGGCCGGCTGTGGCTGCCTGGCGCGTGGAACGACGGGACCGTCCGGCTCCTGGTCCGCGCCACGCGCGGGGTCGAGGCCCCGGTGCTCGGAGGAGTGCGCCTCACCGCGACCCAGGGCTGAGCCCGACCACGGAACAAGGCCGCGGAAACGAGTTCGGATGCGGGGTTGACCCTGACGCAGGGTCAACCCCGCATCCTCGTCGCATGAACACAAGAACGGACATCGGAACGAGTCCCGGAGCCGGCGCGGGAGCACCCGCGATCCGCGTGCGCGGGCTGGAGAAGTCGTACAAGGACCTGCAGGTGCTCAAGGGCGTGGACCTCGAGGTCGCGCGCGGCAGCATCTTCGCCCTGCTCGGCTCCAACGGCGCGGGCAAGACCACCGCCATCAAGATCCTGTCCACGCTGCTCAAGGCCGACTCCGGCACCGCGAGCGTGAACGGGTACGACGTCGCCACCCACGCCGCCGAGGTGCGCGAGTCGATCAGCCTGACCGGTCAGTTCGCCGCCGTCGACGGAATCCTCACCGGCCGGGAGAACCTGGTCCTGGTCGCCAGGCTGCGCCACCTGGCCGATCCCGGCAAGATCGCCGACGACCTGCTCGCCCGGTTCTCGCTCACGGAGGCCGGCGGGCGCAGGGCCGCTACCTACTCGGGCGGGATGCGGCGCCGTCTCGACATCGCGATGAGCCTGATCGGCAACCCGTCGGTCATCTTCCTCGACGAGCCGACGACGGGCCTCGACCCCGAGGCACGCGTCGAGGTGTGGCGCACCGTCAAGAAGCTGGCCGACGGCGGCACGACGGTCCTGCTCACCACCCAGCACCTCGACGAGGCCGAGCAGCTCGCCGACCGGATCGCGATCCTGCACCAGGGCCGCATCATCGTCGACGGCACCCTGGCCGAGCTCAAGGCGCTGCTGCCGCCGGCCGAGGTCGAGTACGTCGAGAAGCAGCCCACCCTTGAAGACGTCTTCTTCGCCACAGTCGGCGGCGACGGCACCACCGCAGGCAACGGCAAGAGCAGCGAGGACCAGCGATGACCAGCCACTTCTTCAGCGACACCGGCACCCTGACCCGGCGCTCCCTGACCCACATCCTCCGCAGCCCGGACACCATCATGACGACCGCGCTCATGCCCATCGGGTTCATGCTGATGTTCGTCTACGTACTTGGCGGCGCTATCGACGCAGGCACCGGAAGCTACGTGAACTACCTGCTGCCCGGCATCCTGCTCATGACCGTCGCCTCGGGTATCGCCTACACAGCGTTCCGGCTCTTCCTGGACATGCAGGGCGGCATCTTCGAGCGGTTCCAGTCCATGCCCATCGCACGGTCGTCGGTCCTCTGGGCGCACGTGCTGACGTCGCTGGTGGCCAACCTCGTCTCGATCGCCGTCGTCGTGCTGGTCGCGCTCCTGATGGGCTTCCGCTCCGGCGCGGACGTCCTGGTGGCGTGGCTCGCCGTGGCCGGCATCCTTGTCCTGTTCACGCTCGCGCTGACCTGGCTCGCGGTCATCCCCGGGCTCACCGCGAAGACCGTGGACGGCGCCAGCGCGTTCTCCTACCCGCTCATCTTCCTGCCCTTCATCAGCTCGGCCTTCGTCCCGACCGAGACCATGCCCGGGCCGGTGCGCTGGTTCGCCGAGAACCAGCCGGTGACCTCGATCGTCGACACGATCCGCGCCCTCCTGGACCAGCAGCCGGTAGCTAGCGACATCTGGGTCGCCCTGGGCTGGTGCGTCGGCATCCTCGTGGTCACCTTCTACCTCGCCATGGCGGCCTACCGCCGCAAGATCTCCTAGGGCACGCTGGACAGCATGCTGACGATCGGCCAGGTGGCGTCGTACGCCGGGGTGACAGTGCGCACGGTTCGGCACTATCACCAGATCGGGCTGCTTCCGGAGCCGGAGCGGGACCGCTCCGGCTACCGGTCGTACGACGTCGCCGCGGTCGTCCGTCTGATCCGGATCCGCACCCTTGCCGACGCCGGCGTCCCCCTGGCCAGGGTGCAACAGCTGCTCGACGCCGCTCCGGAGGAGTTCGCCGACGCCGTCGAGGAGATCGACCAGGGACTGCGCGCCGAGATGCGGCGGCTGCGGGAGAACCGCAGGCGGATCGCCAGGCTCGCCGCCGGAGAGAGCCTGGCGCTCCCGCAGAGCGTCCTGGACTACCTCCGGCGGCTGCGTGGCCTGGGGCTCGACGAGCAGTACATCGAGCTCGAGCGGGACGCCTGGATCATGGTGGCCGCCCGCGCGCCGGACCAGATCGACGCGGTGATCGCGATGAAGCAGCGGGAGCTGGACGACCCCGACACGGTAAAGCTCTACCTGCTGATCAACGAGGGCGTCCACTGGTCGGCCGACGACCCCCGGATCGTCGAGATCGTCGATGTCCTGGAGCGTGTGGTGCGGCGGGCCGTCGACGCCGGCGAGCAGGGCGACGAGGCGCTCGACCAGTCCTTCGTCGACCTGATGGACCGGACGGTGGTCGAGTCCTCGCCGGCCGGGGCGCGGGTCATGGCGCTCCTGGAGGAGCGCGGCTGGAAGGGGTGGACCCGGATCGAGCAGGTGCCGCCGAGGTAGCCCGTGGCCCGTGGCAGAATCGCCCGGGTGCAGATCGGGATGATCGGGCCGCTCGAGGTGCGTCTGGACGACGGCGTCCTCGCCGAGGTACCGGGCTCGCGGCTGCGGGCGCTCTTGATCGCCCTTGCTCTCAACGCCGGCCGCGCGGTCCAGAGAGCGACGCTCGTCGACTGGATCTGGGGCGAGCAGCCGCCGTCCGACGCGACGAACGCCCTGCAGCGCCTGGTCTCCCGGCTGCGGAAGGTCCTCCCGGACGGTTCGATCGAGGGGCAGCCGAGCGGCTACCGGCTGCTGGTGGACCCTGACGCCGTCGATGCGCTGCGGTTCGAGCGTCTCGTGGACCGGGCGCGTACCGCCGACGGTCCACGGCGGGTGCAGCTGTTGCGCGAGGCGCTGCTGCTGTGGCGTGGGAAGGCCATGCAGGACGTCGACCTGGAGGGCAGCACGGCGTTCGACGCAGCGGTCACCCGGCTCGAAGGGCTGCACCTGACCGCCCTGGAGGACCGCTTCGATGCGGAGATCAGCCTGGGTCACGGTGCCGGCCTGGTCCCGGAGCTGACGGATCTGGTAGCGGCCCACCCGCTGCGCGAACGGCTCGTCGCCGCGCTGATGCGCGGGCTCGCCGCCGCCGGCCGCGACACGGACGCGCTGCTCGTCTACCAGCGCACGAGAGAGGCCCTGGCCGACGGGCTCGGCGTCGACCCCTCGACGGAGCTGTCCGCGCTGCACGTCGCGCTGCTGCGCGGCGAGGTCGGACCCCGGGACGAGAGTCGGAGGACCAACCTGCGTGCCGAGCTGACCAGCTACGTCGGCAAGGACTCGGATATCGCCGCCGTCCGCGCCATGGTCGGCGAGCACCGGCTGACCACCCTGACCGGGCCGGGCGGTGCGGGGAAGACCAGGCTGGCCACGGAGGCCGCCCGCACGCTGGTCGACGACGTCCCGGACGGCGTCTGGCTGGTCGAGCTCGCGGTCGTCGGCGCCGACGGCGACGTCGCACAGGCGACGCTCGCCGGTCTCGGCCTGCGCGACACGCTGCTCGGGGAGGCGACGGACCTCGAACCGGCCGAACGGCTCGTCGCCGCGCTCCGCGAGCGGGAGATGGTCCTGGTCCTGGACAACTGCGAGCACGTGATCGAGCACGCGGCCGCGTTCGCCCACCGCCTCCTCGGAGAGTGCCGGCAGCTGCGGATCCTGGCGACGAGCAGGGAGCCGCTCGGCATCACCGGCGAGGCGCTGTGGCCGGTGCTCCCACTGGAGGTGCCGACGCAGGACGCCGACCTCGGTGAGATCGAGTCGGCGCCGGCCGTCCGGCTGCTGCGCGAGCGGGCGAGGGCGGCCCGCCAGGACCTCACGGTCGATGCCGTGACGCTGACGACCATGGCTCGCATCTGCCGGTCGCTGGACGGGATGCCCCTGGCGATCGAGCTGGCCGCGACCCGGCTCCGCACGATGTCCGTCGACCAGCTCGCCGACCGGCTCGACGACAGGTTCCGGGTGCTGACCGGCGGCAGCCGCACCGCGCTGCCCCGGCATCGCACGCTGCGCGCGATGGTCGACTGGAGCTGGGAGCTGCTGACCGACGCCGAACGAACGGTCCTGCGCAGGCTGTCGGTGTTCGTCGGCGGGGCGAGCCTGGACGCGGCCGAGCGGGTCTGTGCCGGCGACGCCGCCGGGGAGGCGGAGGTACTCGACCTGCTCACGGCACTGACCGAGAAGTCGCTGCTGATCGCCGACGCCGGTGGCAGCCCGCGCTACCGGATGCTCGGCACGATCAAGGAGTACGCCGCACAACGCCTCGCGGAGGCGGGCGAGTCGGACCTGGCCCGCCGGGCGCACCTGGACTGGTTCGTCGAGCTCACCGAGACCATCGAGCCCCAGCTGCGCCGGCCCGAGCAGCTGCAAGGGCTCACCACGCTCGCGGGCGAGCACGACAACCTCAGCGCCGCGATGCGCGGTGCGCTCGCAGCGGGCGAGACACGCGCGGCGATGCGGCTCGCGGCGGGAGCCGGGTGGTACTGGTGGCTCAGCGGGCACAAGACCGAGGGCCTGGAGCTCATCACCGCGGCCGCCGAGCTGCCCGGCGAGGTCGACGACCGGACCCGCGCCGCCGTCTACTCGCTCGTCGTGATGTTCGCGAGCTCCGGGCGGGCCGCCGACGAGCGGCAGGCAGCGGACTGGATCCACAAGGCCTACGGGATCAGCCTGCGCGACGGGCCGCACAGCCCGCTGCTGGGGCTGGTCGTGCCCCTGGAGCGCATGCTGCAGGGATCTGATCCCGTGAGCGCGTGGGAATCGGTGCTGGACAACGACGACCCCTGGGCGCGTGCGCTGGGCCGGCTGCAGCTCGGCAAGATGCGCGTGGTGCTCGGCCGTCCCGGACAGGACGCCGACGCCTACCTCGAGCAGGCGCTCGCCGAGTTCCGGGCGCTGGGCGAACGGTTCGGGATCTCCTTCGCCCTGACCGAGCTGGCGGACCGGGTCGCGACGCGCGGCGAGTTCGCCATGGCGTCCGAGTACTACGAGCAGGCAGTCGCCGTGGTGGCAGAGGTCGGCGCCGTCGAGGACGTCATCCGGATGCGGTCGGGGCAGGCGCGGCTGTACCGGCTGCTGGGCGACGAGGACGCGAGCGTCGCGGCGATGGTCGAGGCGGCGCGGCTCGCGGAGCGGGTCACATGGCCGGAGGCGTTGGTGGAGGTGGCGCTGGCCAGGGCGGAGCTCGCACGGTGGGCCGGCGACGTCGAGGAGGCTCGCCGACAGATTGATCTCGTGCTGACGAGGCTGGGCGACGGGACGGCGAATCTCAGCGCGGTGACGCACCACCAGCTCGGCTACCTCGCCGACGACCTGGGCGAGTCCCGCAGGCATCGCGCGGCGGCCTGCCGGGCCGCCGCCGAGGCGGGGTACGCGCCGATGCTCGCGCAGAGCCTCGTCGGGGTCGCGGACCTCGCGCTGCGGTGCGGACGTCCCGAGGAGGCCGCACGGCTGCTCGGGGCCAGTACCGAGGTGCGCGGGCTGCCGGACCGCTCGGACCCGGACCTGGCGCGGATCGAGAAGGTGGCGCGGAGCCGCCTCGGCGACGACGGCTTCGCCGAGGCGGCTCGCGTGGGTGCGGAGACGGGCTGGGATCGGCTGGTCGCGGTCACGCTCGCTGCTACATGAGCCCCAGGACCAGGGCCAGGGTGCCGAACGTCGACATCAGGAGGGTCGTGCCGACGTGCATGCCGATCGACAGGCGGAGGTCCTTCTTCTTCCAGACGAACCAGGGCCCGGGGAAGAAGAAGATGACGCGGGACAGGAACACCCACGGTGACCAGAGGTGGTACAGCGAGAAGAGGACGGTGCTGAGTACCGGGGCCCACGCGCCGAGGTGCGCGAGCCGGGGCATCAGGAACCCGCGGAAGTAGTACTCCTCGATGAGCGGGAGCGAGAACCCGGTGAACGGGATGGAGGCGGCCAGCGTGATGATCATGACCGTGCGGCTGTTCCCGTCGAGGTAGGTGGTGGCGCTCGCGCCGACGTCGTCGAACGGCAGCCACGTGAAGAACGCCTCGAAGACGACGGCGTCCAGGGCGGTGAGCGCGCTCGAGACCGCGACGAACCACACGATGAGCCCCGCGACCATCGCCACGAGCCTGCCGCGCGGCACCGGCTTATCCAGGTAGCCCAGCACGCCACGCAGCGAGTACCGCCCGGTGCGGCGTCGCCCCAGCCAGAGCAGGCCGAGCTGGAGCGGGAAGAGCACGACGGTCAGCGCGATCGCCCAGCCCAGGAACGACGGATAGTCGAGGGCCCGGACCAGTGGCTGGGCGAGGGCGAGGTAGACGGCGACGATCAGGACGCCTGGTACGAGGTGGAGCGCTATGGACAGCGGCAGCGAATGGCGGTCGGCGAGCAGCAGATCGACCATCCGGTTCGTTCGGGTGTCTGGTGCGGAGGCTGCGAGCCCCTGTGTGTTCTCCATGCCGGAGATGTTCGCCCGGTCTGCGGACACCGTCCTGACACGGCGCTGACACCGCCCCGGTCAGTGCTCGCAGACGAGACCGTCCTCGAGGGCAGCCAGGTTCTCCCGCATCATGTCCATGTAGTCCGCGTTCGGGTCGGACCGACCCTCGATGGGATCGAGCTTGGCGGAGTCGATCCCGAGGTCCTCGGCGAGCGCCCTTGCGACCTTCGGGCTGGTGATCACCTCGAAGAAGACGGTCTGCACGTCGTCGTCCTGGACCACGGAGCGCACGGCGCGCAGGCGGGCGGGTGAGGGTTCGGCCTCCGGGTCGATCCCGGAGATGCCTACCTGGACGAGGTCGTACCGCTCGGCCAGGTACCCGAACGCTTCGTGCGACACGACGAGGGTTGCCCCGGCACACCGCGCGAGCCCGTCGCGGTAGTCCTGGTCCAGGGCGTCGAGCTCGGCGACCAAGGCGTCGGCGTTGGCGGCGTAGTCGGCCGCGTGCGCCGGGTCGGCGTCGGCGAGCTCTGTGGCGATGCCCTGTGCGACGTCCGCGAGCCGGGTGGGGTCCTGCCAGAAGTGGGGGTCGAGCGCGGTGCTGCCCGACGGCGCCGCGGCGGCACCGTTGGGCCCGGCCTCCAGCCCTGCCGCCTCGGCGGCGTCGAGCAGACGCTCGGGTGGGCCGGCCTCCAGGGCCTCGTCCGTCGCGGGCTGCATACCGGAGAGGTAGACGACGAGATCGGCCTGGCCCATCTCGCGCACCCGGGCCGGCGAGAGCTCGATGCTGTGCGGGTCGGCGGCGGCGGGCGTGAGGTTCGTGACGTTCACGTGCTCGCCGCCGACCTGCTCGGCGACGTACTGCAGCGGGTAGAACGACGTGAGGACGTCGACCGTGTCTTCCTGGGCGTCGGGTGAGCACGCGGCGGTCGTGGACAGGACCAGCAGCGTGGCTGCTGCGGCGGACAGCGATCGGGCACGGGGGCGGGAGGTCATGAGGTTCCTCGGCGGTGTGGTGAGAGGTGGAGCAGTGCTGAGGGCAGGAGTGGTGGCCGCGACACCGGCGGTGTCGCGGCCACCACTCCTGCGGGGCGCCAGGGTCAGCCCTGGTCACTCGTGTCCGAGTGGGTCGCCGTCCTACTCCTCGGAGTGGTCGTCCTCGGGGTGCTCGTCGCTCTTGCCGAACTCGGTCGACCCCTCCTCGACGTTCCCGGAGATGCCGTTGATCTCGTTGGGCTCGACCTCGAGCTCCTTGGTCAGCCAGACCTCGCCGGTCTCGATGTCCACGGCGTGGATCGACCTGGTCGCGGGGTCGGTGACGTACGCCGAGCCGTCGAGCATGAAGATCGCCGGGCGGGGAGTCTGCCACTCGATGGGCTCCTCCCACTCGTCGATGACGGGGATCGACTTGACCAGCTTCTTCTTCTCCGGGTCGATCACGTGGATCTGACCGTCGGTCCCCAGCACGAGGCCCTCGCCGTCGTCACCGCGCGCCAGCGACCGGAAGGTGTAGCTCGAGGGCAGGTCAACGAGCGTCAGCTCGCCGGTCTCGGTGTCGGTGAGCGAGATGCGCTCGGGACGCTCCAGCTCGGCGTCCTCGTCGACCTTGTAGTCGCCCAGCACGACGCTGGACTCCTCGCTGCCGGCCTGGTTGCCGATACGCCCGTAGGAGTCAGGGCTGTCGACCTTGGTGATCTTGCCGTCCTTGTAGATCAGCACCCCGTCCTGGCAGCCGATCAGGACCACCTCGTCGGCGGCGACGGCCTCACCGTGCACGCCGGGGCACTCGTCGGACGACGCGATCTCCTTGTCGTCCTTGTCGAGCACCCGGATGCCAGTGCGGGCGTCCTCTGTGCCCTCGGAGACGACGAGGGAGCCGTCGTGCAGCTCGACCGCGACACCGTGGTGGGCCTCGGGCGTGGCGAACGAGCGGGTCTCGCGCTCCGGGTCGGTGACCTCGCTCGCGTCGAAGACCGTCACCTCGCCCGTGCCGTCGTCGAACAGTGCGACGCGGCCGTGGTGGGGCACGACGTGACCGGGCGTCTCGGCGTCGAACCTGACGTCGGTCAGCTGCGGCTCGGCGGTGTAGTAGTGCGAGTGGTCGCCGTGCGGCTCGGCCCACGCCGCGGCGTCCAGGACCTGGAACCCGCCCGTCGTGGAGACCAGGAGGTGCCGGCCGTCGCCGACGTCGTTGAGGCGGTTGAAGCCGTCGAGCTCGAACTCACCGACGGAGTCCAGCGTCCCGGCGTCGAGCACCTGGATACCGCCGTCGTAGGTGATCGCGATGCGAGGGGTGTAGGTGGCCTCCTCGGTCGCCGGGTTCTCCGCGGCTTCGCTGGTGGCCGGTGAGGCCGGTTCGTCGGAGCCGGCCCCGGCCTCGCCCGAGGAGCAGGCAGCCAGTGCCGTGAGGGGAAGAACGAGGCCGAGGGCGACCAGGGTCCTTGCCTGTGAGCGGGTTCGTGCGGTGAGTTTCATGCGTTTCTGAGCTCCGCGGGGTGTCGCGAGGGCGGAGCTTGCTCCTTTCAAGAACGGGTCATGGCGCGGCCATGGCCGCGGCGCAGACCATATCAGAAGTGAGAATCATTATCGTTAACGCCTTGCGGGTACCCCGGGGGTGGGTGAACTTGCGGGACCTGCTCTTGATAATGGTTCTCACTACTGCTTCACTCCTCGCGTGCATGAGAATCGTTCTCATTTGTCCGCGTTCGGGCGTGCACCGAGATGGAGGAATCAGATGATGATCGAGCGAAAGAGCGGGCGTCGGATCGCGACGGTGCTGGTCACGATGGGTGCGACCGCTGCGATGGCCGGGGCCCTTGCGGCACCGGCGGCCGCTGCCGACCGCACCTCTGGCCATTTCGACGTCGCCGCCGAGGTCGAGTGCGATGCGTTCGGCGGGGTGACCGACGTCGCGGTGCACGTGCACGAGCACGTCGGCGGCACCGAGGTGGAGCTGCCCGCGGGTGACTGGCTGACCTTCACCGGCACCACCGGTCCTGAGGTCGGCTTCACCGTCGAGCCCGGCGCGTCGTGTGGCGGTCTCGACGTCGTGTTCGAGCCGAACGTGCTCGCGGGATCGAGCACGGGCGGGCGGGTCTCGGGGACGGGCGGCGCGGGCAGCTTCACAGCCACCCGGACGGCCGCCTCCGGCAGCCTCGTGCTGGACGGTTCCGGGCACGAGGACCTCGCGTGGTCCTTCAGCCGCACCGGGACCTACCGGCTGTCGTTCGACGTGAGCGTCAACGGCGGTGCGCCCGTGCTGTCCGAGACGCTTCCGCTCAAGCGCTCCTGACCTGGTCGGTAGTCGCTGGTCGGGGAGGGCGGCCGTACCGCCCTCCCCGCACTACCCGGGCCCTGCTGGACAGGCCCGCACCGAGATGGCCCGCACCGAGATGGCCCACACCGAGAGGAACGCCCTTCGTGGTCAGAACGTCCGTACCGGGTCGCCGCGCCGCGGCTGCCGCACTTGCCGTAGGGCTCGTCGCGGTAGGTATGCCTGTCGCAGCATCCGCCACGGCCTGGTCGGCGCTGGCCGGCACCGGAAGCGAACCGCCGTCGCGCATCGTCCTCGACGAGGGCAACGCGTTCGTGAACGCCCTGCTCGTGGACGGTGAGCCGGCGATCGACGTCGGCTGGTCCGCCGAGGCCGGCCCCACCACGATCTCCGACCGGTACGCCCCGGACGACGTGGTCGTCTCCGTGCCGCGGCCCATCGCCCTCACGACCCCGGACGACGCGGGGCTGGCGCCGCTCGGTCCGCCCGGAACACCGCTGTGGGCCACGAGCCAGGACTTCCCGACGCTGGACTACGCGGGGACCGACGTCGTGCCGCGGCTGAACAACTACGGCCTGCCGCGCGAGCAGGTCGCCCGGAACGGCGTCGCATGGGAGATCACCGGGGTGCGCGGAGGCGGGCTGGTCGCGATCGGCGGCCCCGTCCCGATGCCCGACGTGCCCATGAGCCGCGTCTGGTACGCCGGGTACGGGCTGCGCTCCGACGTCATCTGGACGCCGAGCACGACGAGCATCTCGCCGCCGCAGGCCCAGGGTTGGCTGTTCTCGGAACTGGGGCTGCACTGCCTGGACCTGCGGGTCTCGGTGACGGGTACCGACGGACAGGTCCGGACCTCGCCGACGGTGACCGTGCGCGTGGCCGTCGGGAACGTGCCCGACGCCGCGACGGCCGATTGTGGTGCCCCGGTCGATCCCGACCTCCCGGTGCTCCCGCCCGACGGTCCTGGCGACCCCGACCCCGATCCCGACCCGGGCACCCCCGACCCGGACGACCTGACCGACCCGCGCAACAACGTGCTGCTGCCCGCCACACACTCCGACCTGTCCCTGCGCCCCGGCGCCGACGAGCTGCGCCTGCTGGTGCGGGAGTCCCACGGCAGCACCCTCAGCTGGTACGACCCGGCGACGCTCGTGGTCCACGTGCCCGACGCCGCGCGGGTCACCGTGCCCGAACCGACGGCGTCCGCCGACTCGACGTTCCTCGCGCCCGCGGGCTCGGTGATCCACCGGCTGCCCAAGGTGCCGAAGACCGGCCTGCCGTGGCTCGGCGTCTCCTCCGAGACGTTCAGCGCGCAGGACTACGAGAGCCTGCCGATGCTGCGGCTGGAGAGCGTGACCGGCGCGGACGGCGGCCCGCCGCCCGGCGAGTTCTTCCTCGGCGCCGACGAGGACCACGTCCGCTCCGGCGCAGCCCCTTGGTTCTCCACCCGGCAGGGCCTGCCCCAGGCCCACCCGGCGCTCGCGCCTGCGCTCGCCCACCAGCACCTGAGCTGGGACTTCACCGCCCCGGGCACGTACTGCGTGCGGCTCACCTCCACCGCCGCGGCGGTGGAGGGCGGTGCGCGCGACGACGACGCCGTGCTCACCTTCGTGGTCGGCGGCTCGGCCCACGATCCGACGTCGGCGCCCACCTGCATGCAGCGCGACGCCGACCGGGCGCGCAGCCATGACGACACCCCGGAGGATGCTGTTCCGGGCGAGGTGACGCGCGTCCCCGCCCCGGAGGAACGGGGGCGGGCATCCTTCGCCGCGCTCGCACCGCGCCTGGCCGACGGCGACCTGCGGGCCGACCTGGTGACCGGGGACCTGCGCGGGCACGGCGTGCGCCACGACCCGGCGGACGTGGTGCTCGCGACGGGCACCACCTCGCGCGGCCTGCACGTCGAGCGCCTGCTCGAGAACTGGCGCGACGCCGAGCAGGAGTACGTGGACGGGTACCAGCTGGGGCCGGGGTCGGGCCTGCTCAACGCGGTGGACCTCGACCTGGCGCACCTGGACCGGGACGCGTGGCGCGGGGACCTGACCTGGACTCTCGACCGGGCGACGGGCCCGGGCGGCTTCCTCGTGGTCGACGACCAGCAGGCGCTCGTCGCCGGGCACAAGGGGGCGCTGCTCAGCACCGTCCCGGGTCACGAGGCGTCTGGCTCGTCGGTCAGCCCGGGCGGGGTGCACCTGCTGCGCTGGGTCTTCACGGAACCCGGCCGGTACTGCGTGACGACCATGCTCGCGGGCGCCACGGCAGACGGGACCGCGGCGGCGGCGACCACCACGCTGACCGTCGCGGCAGGCATCGACCCGGCAGGGGTGGAGCCGTGCCCGCCCGGCGGTGATCCCGGCGACCCGGACCCGGGCGACCCGGGCGATCCCGGTGGCCCTGGTGACCCGGACGGGTGGCCCGTCACGGACCGGACGGTCCTGCGCAGCGGCCACGTCGACCTCCTGGCCCGGATCACCGGCGCCGGCCTCACCACGGTGGTGCGCGACGACGCCGCGGTCCCGTCCGAGGAGCACGACCCGTCGGAGGTGGCGTTCGCCGTGCCGGACGGCGCGGGCGTCGTCGTACCTGACGACGAGCGGTACGCCTTCCTGGGCGAACCCGGCGACCGGATCTGGGTGCTGCCCGAGAGCCCGACCCCGGACCTCGTCTGGCCGGGCTGGAACCTCGACGTGGCGGACGGCGGCGCCGCGGACGCCGTCCGCTGGGCGCTGCTCGCCGTGGACGGACCCGGCGATTTTGTGCTCTTCGACTCCGGCGGTGACGGCTTCGGCGCGCCCCGCGTGCTGCTCGGCCCCGGCACGGACCGGCTCGACTACGCGCAGCACGCGCACGGCTCCTGGGCGTTCGACGTCGCCGGGGTGTACTGCCTGGACGTCTCGCAGACGGCGCTCGACGGCGACGGCCCGACTTCCGCGACCGACGCGGCGACCCTGCTCTTCGCCGTCGGCGTGGACGCCCGCCGCGTGACGGAGGAGCACTGCGGCCTCACCGCGGAGGAGTTCGACGCGGGTCCGGACGGTCCCGGCCCGAGCCCGAGTCCCAGCCCGAGCCCCGGCCCGGACGGCCCGGGCCGTGACGACGACCCGACGCCCCCGCCCGGCGCCTCGCCGACCGGGAACGACGGAACACCCCCGACCGCCACCGCGCCGGACGGCGGGCACCTCGCCGCGACCGGATTCAGCGCAGGCACGGTCGCGCTGCTCGCGATCGCGCTCGTCGGAACCGGCCTCGTGCTGGTCGGACTCCGGCGCTGGTCACGAGCGCGGCACCGCGCCAGCGCCGGGTGAAATGCCACATTCGTTCTTGATAACGATTCTCAGTCCTGGTTCACTTCGATCCGTGACTGAGAATCGTTCTCATAAGTTCGGAGCCCTTGCGGCCGCCGTCGCGCTGCTCAGCGCGGTGGTCGTCCCCGCGCTCGGCCCGACGGCGCTCGCCGCGGGGCCGGCGTCCGCCGCGGTGCCCGACCGCCAGTTCGTCCTCGACCGCGGCCACGTCGACGGCTTCGAGACCACGTACGACGCCGAGACCGGCAAGCTCGCGCTGTCGGTCCGGGACGACACCCGGATCTACGACGGCGGGCCCGTCTACCGGACCCCCGAGTCGACGACGTTGGCCTACGAGGACGCGCAGAGCCAGGTCACGCTTCCCGCGGCGGAGGGCGGCTGGGCCTTCCTCGGTGAGCACGGCGGAGCCACCGTATGGCTCGGCTCGCAGACCGGCGAGGACCAGGGGTACAGCCCCTGGGTCGGCTGGAGCACCGAGCGGCTCCTGGACTCGCTGGCCGGGACCGGGATCACTCCCGCCCCGGGCCGGCCGGTGTCGCTCGACGTCGCCGTCGACGGTCCGGGTGACGTGTTCACCTTCCAGAACGACTCGTTCGGCCAGCCGGTCAACCGGTACGTGGACACGACGACCTCGGACGGCGGGACCATCCCCGTCGCGGCGAACGCGCACGTGCACAGCAACTGGGTGTTCACCGCCGAGGGTGACTACACGCTCACCGTGACGCCGTCGCTCGCGACGTCGGACGGCGCGACGGTGACCGGGGACGCCGCGACCTACCACGTGCGGGTCGGCGAGCGGCCGGAGCCCACTGCGACGCCCACCCCGACACCGAGCCCCACACCCAGCGCGACCCCCACCCCTACGCCGATTCCCAGCCCGACCCCGACGCCGCGCCCCACACCGACCCCGAAGCCCACGCCCAGCCCGACGCCGACCGACCCGGGCACCGCCCCGGTACCGGACCAGGACCGCCGGTTCGTGCTCGACCACGGGCACGCCGACGTGTTCGAGACCAGGTATGACGCCGCGTCCGGGCGCCTGGCCCTGTCGGTCAAGGACGACAGCCGCATCCATGCCGACCGCACCGTCTACCGCTCGCCGTCGAAGGTGACGCTGGCCTACGCGGACCCGCGCGGCCAGGTGGAGCTGCCCGAGGCGACGGGCGCCTGGGCGTTCCTCGGCGAGCACGGCGGCAAGACTGCCTGGCTCGGTTCTCAGACGGGCAGCGACCAGGCGTACCTGCCGTGGGCCGGCTGGAGCACGGAACGGCTCCTTCCGTCGCTCGCGGGGACGGGGATCACGCCCGCCGCGGGCAGTCCCGTGTCCCTGGTCGTGAAGGTCACGGGCCCTGGTGACGTGTTCACGTTCCAGAACGACTCGTTCGGGCAGCCGGTCAACCGGTACATCGACACCAGGGCGTCCGACGGCGGGAAGATCCCCGTGGCCGCGAACGCGCACGTGCACACCAACTGGGTGTTCACCGCGGCGGGCGACTACCACCTGAAGGTGACCCCGCGCCTGCGGACGTCCGACGGCCGCACGATCACCGGGCCCGCCGTCGACTACCACTTCCGTGCGGGAGCTGAGCAGACCGACGACCCCGACGGCGACGGCCCGGGGAAGGACCCGGGCAAGAACCCGGGCACCGGTCCGGACGACGACCCGGGCACGGATCCGGAGAAGGACCCGAGCGACGACAACAACCCGGGCACCGACCCGGGAGCCGTCGGGACCGGCCAGGACGACCCGCAGTGCGTCGCCCAGCCGGTCACCAGCGAGGTGAGCACGCCCGAGGTGGGCGGCATCTCCTCCGGTCACTTCGACTTCGGTTCGATGGTGGAGGACGGCAAGCTCGTCGCCCAGGTGAAGGACGACCGCGAGCAGCCCTCGTCCTGGGTCGACCCGGCGTCGCTCACCTTCAAGCTGGGCGAGGCGGCCGAGGACAAGGTCCCTGCGGGCAGCGAGTTCGCGTTCCTGGGCACGGCCGGCTCGACCATCTGGTCGGTCGGTCAGGTCCAGGAGACCGGCGTCCCGTGGATCGGCTGGAACACGCAGCACCCCAGCCTGATCGAGGCGGCGGACGGACCGGTCACCTTCACGCTCGACGGCGTCGACGGGCCCGGCGAGCTCGGGGTGTACGCGACGGGCACGTTCGGGGGAGTGGGGGCCAAGAACTTCGGCACCCTGGAGGGCTTCCCGAGGTCCATGTCCGTGCCGCTCAACCAGCACGTGCACGCCAGCTGGGCGTTCACGAAGCCCGGCGTCTACTCGGTGACCATGACGCAGTCGGTCCCGCTCAAGAGCGGCGGCACGGCCTCGGACGCGGCGACGTTGAAGTTCTCCGTCGGTGACACCGCGGGGACCACCACGAGGACGACCTACGTGGGGCGGACGCCGTCGGGCGAGGAGTGCGACCTCAGCGCCGCGCAGCGCGCGGCCCTGGCGAGCACGGGTGCGAGCGTGTTCCAGCCGCTCGCGCTGGCGGGCCTCCTCCTGCTCGCGGGCGGGCTGCTGATCGTCGTCGCGCAGCGGCGTCGCCGGGCATGACCGCGACCTCACGAGGGCGGGCCGCCGCGGTCGGCATGGTCGCGGCGTGCTCGCTGGTCCTCGCGGGCTGCGCGGGTGACACCGGCGCGGCCGACGACGGCAGGCTCCACGTGGTGACCACCACCGCGATCCTCGCCGACCTGGTGCGGAACGTCGCCGGCGACGCGGTGGACGTCACCTCGATCGTGCCGCCCACCGGCGACCCGCACTCCTACGACCCGACCCTGCGGGACGTGCGCGACGTCGTCTACGCCGACGTGGCCTTCAGCAACTACCTGCTGCTGGAGGACCACTCGGTGGTCACCACGCTCGACGCGAACCTGCCGGACGGCGCCCCGAACATCTCGCTGGCGGAGTCGGCGACGAAGTACGCCGCCGAGGTGATCCCGCTGGTCGAGAACGTCAACCTGGACACCGTCTGGCTGGGCCTCCGGGTGAGCGGCGCGGGCGAGGAGCTCGGGGCGACGCGCGCCTCCGAGGTGCGCCTGCGCGCGACGGACGTCGAGGGGCCCGGACGCCTGGCGGGATACCTGACCGAGACGTTCGGCCGGCCGCGCACCTACTTCGACTCGGGTGACGGTTTCGACGCCGCCGACGGGTACGCCCGGGACACGGCCACCCTGCCCACCGACGCGCACACGCACATGAGCTGGGCGTTCACCGAACCGGGCAGCTACCGGCTGGAGCTGGAGTCCGACCTGGTCGCCGAGCCGGGCGGTCAGCCGCAGGAGCTCGGCAAGGCGACCGTGACGTTCGCCGTCGGCGTCGACCCGCACTCCGTGCCGGGTATGGCGGGCGCGCGGGTGCTGGACGGCGGGCACGCGGACGTCACGGTGGACCTCGACGACGGCGCGATCCTGTTGCAGGCCGACGCGCCGGTGGACGAGGCCGCGGACGAGGACGAGGGCGACCACGACGATGGCGGGCACGCGCAGGCCGCGACGCTGGACCCGGCCCGGACCGTGGTGTCGGTGCCGAACAAGGCGCTCGCCTCGGTGCCCGCCGAACCGGGGTTCGGGTTCCTCGGCCGCCCCGGGGACCAGGTCTACCTGCTGCCGCAGGCGGTCCTCGGCAAGCACGTGCACGGCGAGATCGACCCGCACCTGTGGCAGGACGTGCGCAACGCCCAGGCGTACGTCGAGGTCATCCGCGACACCCTGGCCGCTGCCGCACCCGGCCAGGCGGCCCGGTTCCGGGCGAACGCCGAGTCCTACCTGGCCGAGCTGCGGGAGACGGACGCCTACGTGGAGCGCACCATCGCTCAGATCCCCAGGTCGCGCAGGCACCTGGTGACCACGCACGACGCGTTCGCCTACCTCGGCAGGGCGTACGACGTCGACATCGCGGGCTTCGTGACGCCGAACCCCGCGTCCGAGCCCAGCGTCGCCGACCGGATCAAGCTGACCCGGACCGTGCAGGCGCTCGACGTGCCCGCCGTCTTCCTGGAACCCAACCTCGCCGCGCGGTCCACGGTGCTCACCGAGGTGGCCCGCGAGAACGACCTGCGCGTGTGCGCCATCTACTCCGACGCGTTCGACGACCGCGTCACCACCTACGTCGACCTGATGCGCGCCAACGCCGACAGCCTCCGCCGGTGCCTGACATGAAGGAGTACCCCATGACATCCCGGACCACGCGGATGACATCCCGGACCGCGCGGCGCCGCAGCGCGGTCGCGTGCACGGCGGCGCTGCTCGCCGGCCTCACCCTCGGCGTCGCGCCGGCCGCCCTGGCCGACGCGCCGTCCGCACGCTCGGACGAGGCCGGCCTGCAGCAGACCGTCGAGGCCGACGAGAAGGTGGTGACCGAGGACGCCGTGGTGACCGACGGGCACGTCGACGTCGGGCCGCGGTTCATCGACGGCGAGTGGACGATGCTCGCGCGCGACGACCGCGAGGTCCCGTCCGTCTGGCGCGATCCCGAGCGCACCGTCCTGCACCTCGGCGACGCGGCGGTGCTGCCTGCGCCCGACGGCCCCGACTACGAGTTCCTCGGTGTCGAACCCGGCACGCCGCTGCACGTGGTGCCGCAGACGCAGGCGCCCGGCGTCGTCTGGCTCGGCTGGAACACCCAGGACCCCCGGGTCGTGGACGCGGTGGAGCAGGGTGCGTCGCTGCGTCTCGACGGCGTGGACGGTCCCGGCGAGGTGTTCGTGTTCCTGCAGGAGGGCGTCACCGGGCCGCCCAACGTGCTGTGGAACTCGGGCGAACCCCTGCCGCAGGAGCTGTGGATGGAGGTCAACACCCACGTCCACGCCAACTGGGTCTTCACGGAGCCCGGCATCTACCGCCTCGACGTCACGATGCTCGCCGAGCTGACCGACGGGACCCAGGCCGAGGACGAGAGCACCCTCGTGTTCGCGGTCGGCGAGGACACCGATCCGGCGGAGGCGCTCGCGGCGGTGGCCGACGACGCCACCCCAGCGGCGGGCGAGCCGAGCGCAGGCGGCTCACCGGACGCCTCGCCGTCGTCCGACACGGATGCTGGGGTCCTGGACGCGCCGGAGGCGAGCGCCTCCTCGGACGACGCGGGCCTGGCCGCGCCGGTCTGGTGGGCCGCGGCAGCCGGACTGGTGCTGCTCCTGGTCCTGATCGTCCGCGTGGTGCGCACCCGCCGGGCGCGGGCCGCCGCCGACCAGGACGCGGGGGAGGAGGCATGACGGCGACGATCTCGGGCGACGCGAGCACCTCGGTGGCGGCGGCGTCCGCCGCTGTGCTCGAGGTGCGGGACCTGGCGGTCGTGCTCGGCGGCCGGCCCGTGCTGGAGGACGTCCGGCTCGACGTCGCCGAGGGCGAGCTGCTGGGCCTGGTCGGCCCGAACGGTGCGGGCAAGACGACACTGCTGCGGGCCGTGCTGGGACTGGTGCCGTCGTCCGGCCGGATCAGCGTCGCGGGCGAGGAGGTCCGCTCGGGCAGGGCACGCGCCCGGTCGGCGCGTACTCGGTCGGCCCGTGCGACGCGGTCGATCGGCTACGTGCCGCAGCGCCACGAGTTCGCCTGGGACTTTCCCGTCACCGTCGAGGAGGCGGTGCTGACCGGGCGGGTCGCGCGGATCGGCTGGCTGCGCGGCGCCGGGACGGACGACTACCGGGCGGTACGCCGCGCGCTGGACCGCGTGGAGATGATCCACCTGCGGACCCGGCCGGTCGGCGAGCTCTCGGGCGGGCAGCGGCAACGGGTCCTGGTGGCTCGCGCGCTGGCCCTCGATCCGCGGATCCTCCTGCTGGACGAGCCGTTCACCGGCCTGGACGTACCCACGCAGGAACACCTGACCGAGCTGTTCCGCGAGCTCGCGGACGAGGAACGAGCAGTGATCATGACGAACCACGACCTGGTGGGCGCGGTCCACGCGTGCGACCGCCTGTGCCTGCTGAACCGGACGGTGGTCGCGTCGGGCACGCCGGCCGAGCTGGCCGGGCCCGAGCCGTGGATGACGGCGTTCGGCGTCTCCGCCGGGTCGCCGTTGCTCACGGCGATCGCGCAGGTCGCGCAGGGCCGGCCGGACGGCGGTGGCCGCGCGTGATCTCGCCGGTCGACTTCGTGGGCGACCTGCTCAACCCCGACCTCGCGTTCCTGCCCAAGGCGCTGCTCATGGCGGTGCTCTCCAGCGTGGTGTGCGGCGTCGTCGGCACCCACGTGGTGCTGCGCGGCATGGCCTTCATCGGCGACGCCGTCGCGCACGCCGTGTTCCCCGGCCTCGCGATCGCCTTCGTGCTGCAGGGTTCGCTCGTGCTCGGCGGCGCCATCGCGGGCATCACGACGGCGCTGCTCGTCGCGCTGTTCTCCCAGAACCGCCGGCTGCGCGAGGACTCGGTGATCGGCGTCTTCTTCGTCGCCGCGTTCGCGCTCGGGATCGTGATCATCTCGGCGGCCCCCGGGTACGCGGGGTCGCTGCAGGACTTCCTGTTCGGGTCCATCGTCGGCATCCCCGAGGAGAACGTCATGATCGCGCTCGTGGTCGGGCTGGTGCTGATGACGGTGCTGTCCGCCTTCCACAAGGAGCTGGTCGCGGTCAGCCTGGACCGGGAGACGGCCCGCGCCCTCGGGCTGCCCGTGCT
Organism: Promicromonospora sp. NPDC050249; assembly: GCF_040656015.1. Lineage (NCBI taxonomy): Bacteria > Bacillati > Actinomycetota > Actinomycetes > Micrococcales > Promicromonosporaceae > Promicromonospora > Promicromonospora sp. NPDC050249. The sequence goes on from NZ_JBFAKY010000003.1 coordinate 165,120, forward strand.
CCGGCTCGACCTGCTGCTGTACGTGGTGGTCGCGGCCGCCATCGTGATCTCGGTGCAGACCATCGGCAACGTGCTGGTCCTCGCGCTGCTGGTCACGCCAGCCGCCGCGGCCCGGCTCCTGACCGACCGGCTCGGCCCGATGATGCTGCTCGGCCCGACCATCGGCGGGGGATCGGCGCTGGTGGGCCTGTACCTGTCGTGGAGCCTCGACCTGCCGGTCGGCGGCACGATCGTGCTCGTCGCGACCGCCGTCTTCCTCCTGGCCTGGCTGCTCGCACCACGGCACGGGGTGCTGGCCCGCGCCGTGACGCCGCGGCCCGCATGACGAGACCCGGGGCCCTCGGGCCCCGGGTCAGCCTCGTTCGTTGTTCGCGATGATCTCGTCGAACTTCGCCTTGAGGGTCCTGGCGCCCTGGAGCAGCCGGCGCGCCGACTCGTCGAGCGTGGGGCCCGCCTCGAAGCTGGTGGCGTCGGCGCGGTGCCGCAGGGTCTCGCACTCCACGACCAGCGGGTGCCGTCCCGGGGCAGCCGAGAGGACGGGCATCAGGGCCTCCATGCCCAGTGCGGCCCGCAAGATCTTGATGCTCCGTGAAGTCGGCTCGGCGGTCAGCGCCGCTATCGCCTCGCCCAGCCCGTCCGACGTCGCGCGCAGCCCCATGAGGACGTCCCCCTGGCGGGCCTTGGCGTCGGCGACCGCGCCGATCACCTCGACGTAGGCGAGGCGGTGGGCCGGGCTGACGGTACGGGTGAGGAAGCCGACCACCCCCGCGGCGTCCAGGCAGGCCATCGCAGGCTCCCACTGCCGGGAGTCGACGTACCCCTTGCTGATCGCCCGGAGCCGGTTCATCAGTCCGGGGGCCTGTTCCAGCTCGGAGTCGGACAGCTGCGACAAGGTCTCGGCCGCGCCGAGCTGCGACAGCATGCCGCCCAGGCGCAGCTGCACGCCGCTGGTGGCGATGCCGATCCCTCGGCGCAGCTCGGGCTCGTCGATCACCGAGCCGGTGTCGGCGTCCGCCCTCAGCACGTAGGCCTCGGTGAGCCGTGCGGCGGCCTCGACGAACTGCGACTCCACCAGCGCGGTCTGCCCTGCTGAGGCCAGCGCCCAGGCCCGTACCGGGTCGAGCTCGGGGCGGTCGAGCGCCTCGAACCGCACCACCCGGAGCGCGGCCTCGGCCCGGGTCGTGCCGTCGCCGTCCGCGAGGGCCACCGACTCGGCCTCGTACAGCTCGTCCACCGCGTGCCGGAGCGCGGGGGAGGAACCGGCCAGCGCCCGGACAGCCGCAAGGCCGTCACCGGTGGACACGAAGGTCAGGGTGTGGCCGTCGGCGGTATGGGCCGCCGGCCGGGACCGGGCAGCGGCGACGGGCCGCCACGGTGCCCACGGGGTCCCGTCCAGGTAGGGCCACTCGTCCAGCGCGAGCGCCGAACGCAGCGACTTCCGCAGGAGCACCAGGAGCGACGGGAGCCCTGGCAGCGGGTCGGCGCGCAGCAGGTCGGCGGCGAGCGGCCAGTCGTCCAGCGCTGTGAGCTGGGCGTGGACGGTGTTGTGCATCATGCCCTCGAGCAGGGTGACACCGCGCCCGGCGTCGTCGAAGCTGACCATGTAGGCGATCCCGTTCTTCCAGGTCCCCTTCTTCAGCTGCTTGAGCCAGGCGCGCCCGTCCTCGTTCGAGGCCCAGGTGATCTCGCGGGGGAGCTCCCGGCCCGGTTCGATCTCGACCAGGAAGCCGTGCGCCCGCCGTGCGCGCCGGAAGACGTACAGCACCGCCTGCTCGGCCGGGTCCTGGCGGCCGACCAGGCCGATGACGCGCCGCAGCTCGATCGGCGCCATGGCGTCGCGCAGCCAGGGCGGGTCGTCGACGACAGGGAGCATCGACCGGGCCGCGGCACCCGCGAGCCGTTCGAGCTCGCCGTCGTTGGCGGCGGCCATCGCGTACAGGACCGCTCGGGCCTCCGGCGTCCCCTGCGCGGCCAGCTCCCGGAGGACGGCGTCGCGACCCGGGCCGTCGCAGAGGTCGGCGGTGAGGTGCAGGGGGATGCTCGCCACGGCGCCGAGGTACTCGGCCAGCACGGCGTCCGACTGCTGCAGGAGGTCGGCGCTCCGGAGCAGCGCGTGGCGGACGGCGTGCTCGACGTCGACGGACCGGTGCATGCGTCCCATGATCCCGTACGCCGCCGACGGATACCATGACCTGCGAACACGCTCATGCTTAACGAGGAGCCACGGTGTCACTGAGCTACTACCTGTACATCTCGGACTCCAAGATCGACATGATGCTGCCGCAGATCGACCCCGGCTCGACGAAGGGCCACCAGACCGAGCTGTCCATCGGTCTGAAGATGTTCGGCGCAAGGCGGACCTCCGTGTCGGTCCCGGGCGCCGACCGGATCGCCCGGCTCGAACGGGTGGTCCGCCACCTGAGCGACACCCGGTCGGTCGGGTCGCTCGACGCACCGGAGAGCTTCTTCTGGGGGCTGATGCCCATGCGCTGGCGGGTGATCCCGAGCGAGACCGGCGGACCGCTCGCGTTCTTCGGCGGCACCTGGGAGGGCAAGTCGGTGGGGCTCGGCGGGTCAGGCCGCCATCTGCTCGGCTCGGGCACGCCGGAGAGCGGGCTCTCCACGGGGTCGATGGCCCCGGAGCTCCTGGACGGGATCGCCTCTTCCGAGCTGGAGGACGAGCTGGTCGTCGACGCGGTCGAGGACGAGATCGACGGGGATCTCGGCGCGCTCGAGACCGTCCGGAAGGCGGTACGGGACCTGCGCGGACCGACGCAGAACCTCGAGTTCGTGGCCAAGCGGCTGCTGGACGGCGACGCCGGCGGCCCGGACGGCCCGCAGCCGGTGCTGCTCGGCACGCCCGTGTACGTGGCCCTCGTGGACTGAGCCGGCATGCCCGCTGCCGAACGGACCTCCGACTGGCGGCCCGGCGAGGTGATCCTGGACCTCTACGAGGTGCTCGGGAAGACCAAGGGCGGCATGGGCGTGGTCTACCGGGTGCGCCACCGGGACTGGGGGATCGACCTGGCGGTCAAGGTGCCGCGCACGGCCCTCCTGCGGCACTCGCCGGAGTCCCTGCGCAGCTTCGAGGCCGAGGCGGAGACCTGGGCCGGCCTGGGCGTCCACCCCCACATCGTGAACTGCGCGTACGTGCGCCGCATCGAGGACACCCCCGGCGTCTTCGCCGAGTGGGCCCCTGGCGGCAGCGTCGCCGAGGCGGTCGGCTCCCGCCGTCTGTACGCGGACGACCCGCTGGGATCGGTCCTCGACGCGGCGATCCAGTCGGCCTGGGGCCTGGCCTTCGCCCATGCGCAGGGCGTGGTGCACCAGGACGTCAAGCCCGCCAACCTCATGCTCGGCGCCGACGGGACCGTCAAGGTGACCGACTTCGGCCTGGCCAGGGCGCGCCGCTCGGCAGGCGAGCCGCCGGGCGGGGCGTCCGACCTGGCGGTCAGCCTCGGCGGACTGACCGCCGCGTACTGCTCGCCCGAGCAGGCGGCCGCGGCGGGCGACACACGGGACGGCGCGGCTCCCGCCCTGACCGCCGCGACCGACGTGTGGTCCTGGGCCGTGACCGTCGTCGAGCTGTTCCTGGGCCGGCGCCCGAGCGAGTACGGCCAGGACGCCGGCGCGGCCTTCGCGGACCTGCGCAGCAGCGGCAGCGTCGACGGCCCCGCGCAGCTGCCCGATCAGGTGGCGGACCTGCTGGCGGAATGCCTCCGCGCCGACCCCGCCGAACGCCCCGCAGACATCGGCGCCCTGGCCGAGCGGCTGATCGCCCTGCACGCCGAGCTGCTCGGCCGCCCCTACCCGCGCGTGCTCCCGGCCCAGGCACGGCTGCTCGCCGACGGGCTCTCCAACCGGGCGCTGTCCATGCTCGACCTCGGACGGCCCGACCAGGCCGAACGGCTCTGGGAGCGGGCGCTCGAGGCCGACCCCCGCCATCCGCACACCGTGTACAACCGCGGGCTCCACCGCTGGCGGCACGGCAGCGCCACCGATGCCGAGCTCGTCCAGGAGCTGACGGGCCTCGCCCAGGGCCGTACCGCCCAGAGTGAGACGGACGACTGGGTGGACGACTACCTGCACGGCCTGGTCCAGCGGGAACGTGGTGACCTGGCCAGCGCCGTGTACCTGTTCGAGAGCGCGGTACAGGCCGCCCCCGGTGAGGTGGTGGCTGCGGAGGCGCTCGCGGAGGCCCGGGCGGCAGGTACGACGGCGGAGCCGCTGGACCTCGAAGGGCACGACTCCGACGTCGTGTCGGTGGCCGTCAGCGCGGACGGCGCTGTCGGCGCCGGCCTGGACGAGGGGGGCGTGCTGCGCGTCTGGGACCTCGACACGGGCGCCCGCCGTACCGCGATCCCGGTGACCGAGAACGGTGGCGCAACGGTGGCGCTGGCCCCGGACGGCTCCTTCGCCGTGGTCGTCGACGGCATCGGCTACCCGACGGTCTGGAACCTCTCCGCCCCCACGGCCCCGCTGCGGCTCGGCTCGCGGCTCCAGCGCACCCACGACGTCGTGATCACCCCGGACGGGCTGCGGATCCTCACGCTCGGGACGGACGGGCGGGTCAGCCGCTGGGACCCGGCCACCGGCTCGCTCCAGGACACGTGGGAGCCGCCGGACGCCGTCCGCGACGCCCGCCCGCTCGCCGTCGACCCGACCGGCACCTGGCGCGCCGACCTGCACGACGGCGCCCGCCTCACCCTCTCCGCCGTCGCCGACCCGGCCATCGCCGACCGGGCAGAGAGCACGGTGCTGGACGGCTGGAACACCGACCTGAGGTTCGCCTCGACGGGCGGCACCGCCCTCACGGTCGCCGACGACGGGACGGTCCGCGTCTTCGCCCAGGTCAGGGACACCCCGGGCGACGGGGACGACGTGGAAGGCCCGTGGCGGCTCACGGGCGAGCTCCGGGGCGCGCGCTGGCCGGTCCGGCCGAGCGGCGACGGCCGGTTCGCCTTCGGCGGCGGCGCCTGGTGGGACCTCGCCGGAGGGCGGTGCCTGCACACCGGCACGGACCGGGACGGGCTGGTGGCGCTCGATCGGGCAGGCACGGTCGCCCTGGCCGCTCTCGGGAACAGGGTGACGGCGCACCGCAGGCCCGACTCGTCGTTCGTGGCGCCCTGGAGCTACACGCGTCCGCGTGACTCGATAGCGCTCTCGACCGAGTCCGACTCGGCGAGCCGCGCGCTCGACCGTTCGGCGCGCCTCGCCGCCGTCGGGCAGCTCCAGGAGGCGGCTCGGGTGGTCCGCGCCGCGCGCGACCTTCCCGGCCTGCGCCGCGACCCCCGGCTCACGGAGCGGTGGCGCGCCCTCGGCGCGCGGGCCCGGAGGCTGCGCCTGGCGGATGCCTGGCCCGTCAGGGAGCTGCGGGCGCCGTCCGACCAGGACTGGCAGCTGGGCATCGCGGCCGCGAGCCGGCTGGCGCTCGCCCACAGCCCGCGGCACCGCACGCCCTGGATCGTCGACCGGTGGGCGCCCCGGACGGCCGGCCCGCTGCGCTACCACGCCGGACCCGTCACGGCGGCGGCGATCAGTCCGGACGGCGCGGTCGCCGTGTCCGGCGCGGCCGACACGCGCGTCGTCGTGTGGGACGCCGCGCGCGGCTCGATGCGGTACCTGGTCGAGGTCCACAAGAGCCCGCCGCTGGTCATCGCAGTGGACCGGCACGCAGCCATGACCGGCTCCGGCGCCGGCGAGGTGGGCATCATCGACGTCGCCCAGGGAGGGCTGCGCGGGTTCCGCGACGCGCACGCCGGTTCCGTGCGGGCCCTCGCGATCGCCGACGGCGGCGAGATCGGCCTCTCCAGCGCCGAGGACGGCCGGATCTGCTCGTGGGACCTCAGGTCCGGCGCCCTCCTGCACGCCCTGCAGCTCGACGACGCCTGGGCGCACCGGGTAGCGCTCAGCAGCACCGGGCACCGCGCAGTGCTCTGGACCACCGACGACGAGCTGCGCCTGTGGAGCCCGCGCAACGGCGCCACTCTCGCCGTGCTGAGCCAACCCCGCGGAGGGCGGCCCACGACCACCGCCGCGCACTCCAGGTACGTCACCACCTCCGAAGCCGTGGGTGCGGAGATGTGGGACCTCGACCGGCAGGGCGGCAGGGTGGCGGTGAGCGCCGACGGACGATGGGCGCTCACCTTCGATCGCGCGCGTGCCCCGCGGATCTGGGACCTCGACTCCGGGCAGTGCACGATGACACTGCAGGAGAAGGAGTTCGGCGTCACCGCGCTGGCCGTCACCCCCGACTTCGGTCTGGCGGCGATCGCGGGCCTCGACGGCATCGACCTGTGGGACCTCGCCACCGGGACGCTGCTCCGGTCCATCGACCCGGGGCCGGGAACGGTAACGGATATCGCCCTCGCGCCCGACGGCTGCGCGATGGTCGTCTCGGACGGCAGCGGCAGGCTGCGGGAGTGGGCGCTGGACTGGGAGCTCGAGCTCCCGGAACAGGGCGACCCGCTCGACGTCGGCTCGCACGAAGGTGCCGTGCCCGCCGAGACCGGCGCCGGCCCGGAGACCGGGACCGACCTGCGCCTCGGTGACGAGGAGGAGCACCTCGGGACGCCGTGGCTGCGGCTGCTGGACACCGAGCTCACCCGGCGAGAGCTGCGCCGGCAGGTGGAACGGACGCTCGTCCACGCGGCAGACCCGGAGGTCGGGAGCGACCGGTCGGCCGACGCCGCGGCGATCGCCCGGGCGGTCGCCCTGCTCGACCTCCGCGCCTCCGGAGTGACCACCGAGGAGCGGTCGCGGCTCGCCGAGTTCCGGGGGCGGGTGCGGGACGAGCTGGCGGCGCTCGCCGAGACGGCCCGCTCGGCGGAGCACGCCGGACGGCACGGCGAGGCCGAGCCGCTGTGGCGGCTCGCGCTGGGCATCCGGTCCAACCTCGACGGCGTCTCGGCCCCGGACACGCGGGCCGCCGTCGCCGACCTGGCCGCGTGCTGGTCCGCGCTGGGGCGCGCCGACGAGGCGGCGGCGCTGCTGGACGCCGTCACCGCCGCACCCCCTCCGGTGGACGGCGGTCCCGCAGATCCGGCCGCCCTCGAAGCGGACGTCAGGCGTATGACGGACCGGCTCCAGGCCCTCCAGGCCGAGTCGAGGCGCCTGCTCGAGGACCCTGACCGGGGCCTGCGAGCGGCCATGGGCCCGGCGCAGACGGCGCTGGCGGTCGCCCGGATCAGCGCCGCCCAGGACCGGTTCGGCGCGCCCAACCTGGCTCTGGCCCTCACGATCCTCGGCGACCTGAACAGAGCGGCAGAGCTGCCGTTCGCCGCCGTCCGCTACCTCGCCGAGGCGCTCGTGGTCTCGGCGCGGGCCAAGCTGGACGTACCGCTGGTGATACCGCTCGACAAGGTGGCCGGCCTGGTCGTCGCCGCGGCCATGACCATCGACATGCCGTACGGCGCGTGGTTCCGCTCGGGCGACAACGCCGAGGTCCGTGCGGCGATCGACCCTGCTGAGCGCGCTCTGCTCCGCGAGCTGATGCACTGGTGCGACGAGGCAGGCCGGGTGTTCAGAGAAGGAGGCGCCTCGAACTGGGCGTTCTTCTGCCACAGTGCGTCGATGGTCGTCGGCGAGGTCATGCGCGAGGACGACCCCTCCTTCACGGCCCCGCTGTGCGAGACGCTGCTGACGACCGCCGACCTCAAGTGCGCCGTCGGCGACCCGGCGGGTGCAGGGCACCTACTGCGCCGCGCGATAGGCCTCGCGTACCACGACTGCCTCGCGGACGAGGAGGACGTCACGAGGCAGCGGACCCTCGTGGCGACACTCAGCGGCAGCGTGCCCGCCCTGGAGCAGCTGGGCGAGACCGCGCGGGCCCGGGCGGCCGAGGAGGCGGCTGCTTACGTGCGCGCGGAGCTGGTCGGAGCGAGGCGCGCGCGGCCGGTCCCGGACGAGGCCGTGGACCGCATCCGGGACGTGGTCGCGGCCGAGGGCTGGCGCGCCTGACCGGCGTCCCGCTCAGGCCGTTCTACGCTGCCCGTCATGCCCCACGCCGCTCTCCCTGGCCTGTCGTTCACCGCGATCGACTTCGAGACCGCCAACCCGAAGCGGGCCTCGGTCTGTGCCGTCGGGGTCGTCAAGGTACGGGACGGCGTCGTCGTGGACACGCTGGAGACCCTGGTCCAGCCGCCGCCCGGCCACGAGTCCTTCGGCAGCTTCAACGTGGCGGTCCACGGGATCACCGCATGGGACGTGATGGGCGCGCCCACCTGGGACGTCGTCTACCCGAAGGTCGCGGAGTTCGCCGGTGGGGACGCGCTCGTCGCGCACAACGCGTCCTTCGACCGTTCGGTGCTGACGCAGGCGAGCGCCGTGCACGGGATCACCGTGCCGCGCTCGCAGTGGCTGTGCACACGCGACACGGCGCGGTCGGTGCTGGACCTCCCGTCCTACAAGCTGCCCGACGTCTCGCGGGCGCTGAACATCGCCGCGCACTCCCACCACGACGCCGGAGCGGACGCGCGGCAGTGCGCGCTGGTGCTCGTCGAGCTGTGCCGACGGCTCGGCCCGAGCTGGGCGGGTCAGCTCGGGCAGCACCTCAGGACGTGGTGAGCCGGCGCGTCGGGTAGCCGATCGCCGCCAAGGCCCAGGGCAACCTTTGGCCCACACTCTCCGTAGTGGATGGCATGAGGCAGGAGAGCGGGGCGACCGTGAGCGACTTCGGGACAAGCATGCCGCCGGAGGACGGCGGGCCGCACGACGTGCGGGTCGAGGTGTCGCGCGACCGGGACGCGGAGTTCACCGCCTTCGTACGGGAATCGGGCGCGTACCTCCAGCGCACCGCGTACCTGCTGTGCGGGGACCGGCACCGTGCCGAGGAACTGGTCCAGTCGACGTTCGAGCGGGTCTACCGCACCTGGGCCAAGGTGCGCCCGGGGACGCAGCGGGCCTACGCCCGCCAGATCCTGGTCAACCTGCGGATCGACGGCTGGCGGCACGGCCGGCGGGAGATCTTCCCGGGCGACGACAACCTGCCCATCGCTGCGACGCCGGACCATGTAGGCCGTGTGGCGCTGCGGGACGAGCTGGTCCGAGGGCTGGCCCAGCTACCGGCCAGGCAGCGCAAGGTCGTCGTGCTGCGGCATCTGCTGGACCTGCCCGAGGCGGAGGTCGCCCGCGAGCTCGGCATCGCCGTCGGCACGGCGAAGGCGGCGAACTCCCGCGGGCTCGCCCGGCTGCGCGACGTGCTCAGGGCGAGCGCGGAGGCCGTCGAGCCCCCCGAGCTCGACGAGAGCGTCGTGCTCGACCGGAGCCGCGCCGCACTACGACGGCGCCGGACTGGGCAGGCAGTGGGCGCCGCATGCACGACCCTGCTGCTGGCGCTCGGGGTGCTGACCCGCGGCCCGGTAGAGCTGCCCTGGGTCGGGCCCGTGGTGCTGCCGGGCGGCCAGCTCATCACGTCTCTGTTCGACGCGGGACCCACCGACGGGCTGGGACCCCACCTCGGGCCGGGAAACACGCCGCTGGAGTGTCCCGGGCGGCTGCCCGACCCGACGCCGACCCGCGCCGCCGAGCCCGGCGACGACATCGGCCCGCTCGATGACCCAGTCATGGTCGACGCCGCCGACACTCGCGCCCTGACCTGCCACGACGTCAACGTCGAGGCAGTCACGGGCGGCACCCTCGATGGTGTGGGGCTGCCGGTCACCGCCAACGGAGAACCGCTGCCCGAGCCCCATGGGATCGCGCACACGGGCAAGATCTGGCACTTCAGCTACGCGGAGCTTCTCGACGACGACGAGGAGACCGACGCCGCGTACATTCAGACGAGGACCTGGGCGGGCAACGCGTCAAGGTCCGCGAGCAGCCTGACGCACTACCAGGGCAGGAGGGTGTTCCCGACCGGGCTCGCGGTTACCGGGGATCGTGTGGTCTGGAGTGAGCGCGCGGCGGAGGGCACGTCGCCCCGCAGGAGCTTCCTCCGTACGGAGAGCGTCTCCGGCGAGAGCGTCACCACCCTCATCGATCCTCTGGTCAGCACGGAGGAACGGCTGTGGCTACTCGCCACCACCGAGGACCGCGCGTTGTGGACTGCTGGGGCCACTCGCGACGACACCCGCTTGTTCGCCACCACGCACGACGGCGACGGCACACCGACGGAGCTCGCGGAGGGAGTTACGGCGCTCGCGGCGGACGACGACGAGGCGGTGGCCGCCGTCCTGGTCCCTGGTACCGGCCCGATCCGCGTGACGACGATCCGGCTGTTCGACGACCTGGCGGGCGGGGGCAGTTTCGGCACCGATCTCTTCGAGATCGAGCACGCCTCGTCGGCCGAGGTCACCCAGCTGGCCATCTCGGACGACGTCATCGCGTGGACGGTCGTGCCCGTCGGCGGTGGAACGGGTGCCCTCTACGTCCACGACCGGCTTGGTGACGGCGACAGCGTCGTGCAGCTCCCCGACGGCATCGTCACCGACCTCAGCGCGTCGGGCAGCCTGGTCTCGTGGACCAGCAGCACCGACACCGCGGCCGAGAGCCCGGCGGACGTGTCGTACCTGTACCGCGCCACGGCGTCGGCCTCCGGCTACGACGGTCCCGACCTCGCGCGCTTCCCGGGCGGATCGGTGACGGCGAGCCTGGCGGGCGACCGCACCGCCTGGTTCGAGGAGGCCGGTACGCGCCAGTGGCTCGTGGAGGGCGCGATCGTCCCGGTCCTGGAGCGTGGCTGAGCCGGCTTCGCCCATGGAGCCGAAGCCCGAGCCCCAGCCCGGGTCCGGCTCCAGCCCGAGTCCGGGCCCAGCCCCGGAGCCGGGTCCCGACCCGAGCCGTAGCCCGGGCCTCTACCCTGATCGGAGCCTACGTCGGAAGCCCGGCTCTTGGCCGGTGTGGAGCAGGTGAAGTCCGGGTGAGCCTCAGGAGACGCGCAAGGTCGGGCCGTCGACGTCGACCGGCCCGTGCGCGGCCGGGTGCTCGATCTGCAGGTTCACGGTGCTGCGCGACGTCGGGATCACAGCGAGCTGGGCCTCGTCGCCGCTCGTGTTGATGGCGCGCACGTGGAGGTGCCCGTCCTTGAGCTTGAGCGCGAACTGGTGGGCCCCGGAGATGAAGCGCACCTCGCTGTCGTCGGTGATCACGGTGGGGCCAGAGGGCAAGGTCTTCGGCATGCGTACAGCATGCCTCGCGTGGCGAGGAGCGCTCGCCGACGCCCACGGTGTGACACGTGCGGGAGCTCTTTGCGACCCGGGGTCTGGCCTACGCGTTCGCGGGCGGGAGCGTGTCGAGGATCTCCGCCCACGGGAAGTCGTCCGCTGCGTCGTCGCCCGACTCGTGCGGCTCGCTCGGGCCGATCACGACGTGCACGCCCCACTCCTTGAGGGTGGCAAGACTTCCCTGGTAGGTCGGGTGGTTGGCGAACCTGGCGTTGACGTAGGGCCCGACGGTGACGGGGATGTTGCGGCCCACCTGTTCGGCCAGACGCGTCAGGACATAGGTGTCGGCGATGCCCAGTGCCCACTTCGTGACCGTGTTGTAGGTGGCCGGCGCCACGATCACGGCGGCAGGGTCCGGGAGCGAGTACCCGACAGTGGTGTGGAAGTCGGTTCGCACCGGACGGCCCAGGACCGCAGCGATCTGCGCCACCACCTCGGGGAAGCTGCGCGCCGCCTGATCGGTGGCGAGGACGTGCACGTCCCAGCCTCGTTCGAGAGCCGGTGGCAGAAGGCGTGTCGGCACGTGCCGGATCGCGCCGGCACCGGCTACGACGACGTACAGCACAGATGAGCTCACGGTCCTGAGGCTACTGGTGCTTCACAGACCCCTCCTCAGTGCGGTCTTGCCCGTGTGCCAGAGGGAGCCACTCGAGCTGTCCGAGCATCGGTACGTCGTCAACAGACCCCACTGCGGCCAGGGCGTTGTGCCGCACGTACACGGCGATGCGCCCGTCGTGGTCACAGTGCGGACATTCGCACAGCCAGGCGTCGACGACGACGTACGACGCAGCGGGATCGCCGACATCCCTGTTGCGACCCCAGCGCAAGACGTCGCCCAGCTGATAGCGGTACTGCCACACCGCGCCGTACCGGAACTGGATCTCCCGTGGCGCGACAGCCTGGCAGGAAGGGCAGGCGACGGTCACGTCGAGCGAGTTGAACAGGCCCATGTCACTCCGCGATCTGGCCGCGCTCGGCGAGCTGCGCGCCGAGCGGATCCAGAGCGAGGGCGCACGCAGCCGTGTCCTCGTCAACGGTGAGGTCACGCTGCCCGACGTGCTTTCGGTCGGGTGACAGGACCGATCGCACTATGTGGCGCTCCCAGACGATGTTGGCGCCGCTGACCCGGGATCGCGAGGACTCTGCGGACCTGCTTCTCCACGCCACCCCGCCGTCAGGTCGCGCGCGACCACCGTGATGGTGCCGCCGCGGAATACGAGCTCGTGACTCACACCATCGGCGTGGGGTAGCAGCTCGTCGACGAGCAGCCCACCGTCTTGGTCGCCATCGAGCTCGATGCGGGACACACCGTCGTACCGCAGGACGAATTCAGGCGGAGCGCCGCCATAACCCGCGAGAACCAGGGTGCCCACCAGGCCGTCGTCGGTGAAGCGCGTGGACAGCTGGTCGAACGACGCACTGCGGGGGCACCACTGGTGCGTGAAGTTGTAGTGCTCTGCGTCGAGCGCGAAGGCTCGGGCGCTGGGCGGCAGCTCGTCGGCATGCGCGTCGAGCCACGCGAGGTAGGGGCGGACGTCGGTCGTCGTCCCGCCGTTGGAGAACTGGACGGTTGCGTAGCGCACGGCCGGAGTTTCCCACGGCCCCAGTACGTTCGAACTACGAATTTGGGGTCACGTCGACAAGCGACCAGCGCGGGTAGGGGGCCGCAAGAGCCGGTGCGAGGAGCTTGGCGGCCGCGCCGCCGTCCTCGCCGGGCATTCCCAAGGTGAGCATGTCGAATCGGTTGGTGACCACATACTCGCCCGACTCGGTACGAGTGAGGGCCCAGTGCTGCCGGAAGGCGCGTTCCTCGGCGGCCGTGCCGACGTCCACCCCCGAGGCGCTCTCGGTCCCCACGAGAGTGAGCAGCTTCCGCGTCTCGAGGGATACGACCGTGGTGAGCCACATCGTCGTGATCCCTCGAGGGCGCTGCAGCTAGGCAGCCCGAGGGTGCGGGTAGACCGGCTCGCGATCCTGGAAGCTCAGGATGCTCGGGTTCTGGATCACGCCGTCGTGGATCTCGATGGCGCGCGAGATGGTGAGGTCCTCCGCCCACGCGGCCGGCCCTTCCATGACCGTGCGCAGGAACGGCAGGGTCGCCTCGCTGATCTCCCAGGTGGCCGAGTTCCAGAGATACGAAGGGCTGTGGTCGACGGCGTAGTAGTCGACGTCTCGGCCGACCTTGAACATCGGCTCGTCGAACGTGGTGGGCCTCGCCCAGTCGAAGCCCATGCCCTCGTCGCACGAGACGTCGATGATCAGCCCGCCTGCGGTGAAGCGCTCCAGGTCCTCGGTCCGCAGGTAGGTCAGCGGCGCGGCGACGTCCTGGAGGGTGCAGTTGACGACGATGTCGTGCGACGCCAGGAACTCCGGCAGCACGACGTTACCCGTCGTCGTGAGGACCTCGCTGAGGTGGGTCGGGCCCTCGTCGGTGTTGAGCTGGGTGATGTGTGCGGTGTGGATCGGGGAGCCGACCGCCGCGACACCACGCTGCGTGAGGACCTGGATGTCGTGGATCCCGTGCGCCTTGAGCGCGGTGACGGCGCCCCGTGCCGTGGCGCCGAAGCCGATGACGACCGCGCTGAGCCGCGGCCCGTAGTCGCCGGTCGAGCCGACCAGGCTCAGCGCGTGCAGCACGGAGCAGTAGCCGGCGAGCTCGTTGTTCTTGTGGAAGACGTGCAGGCTGAAGTCGCCCCCACGGGTCCAGTGGTTCATCGCCTCGAAGGCGATCAGCGTGAGCCGGCTGTCGATCGCCGTCTGTGTCATGCCGGCGTCCTGCACGCAGTGCGGCCACCCCCACAGGACGCGGCCCTCGGGGATCGCTGCGACGTCGGCCGCCTGCGGCTTGGGGAGCAGCAGGACGTCAGCGGACCGGAGTACCTCGGAGCGTTCCGCGACCCTGCCCACGCGCGACTCGAGGTAACCGGGTTCCAGCCGGAAGTCGGCGCCGTAGCCACGCTCGACCACCATCCGGGCGCGCAGGTCCGGGTCGATCCGGTCGAGGTGATGGGGGTGGATCGGCAGTCGCCGCTCGTTCTCCATCGAGGAGCCCGCGAGCAGCCCGAGAGTGAGCAGATCGCCGCTCGGTGATGAGCTGCTCGACGAGTTGGTCGGGACAGCGGGGGAAGGCTGAGTGGCGTCGGAAATCGTGATTCCCATCATCGGGGAACCGAGGTCGGTTCCTCCTTGACTGTACGCCGGTCTCCGAGGGCCCCGTCGACGGCGAACCCAACACACTCCCCGCCATCACCGGCGTGTCGCATGCAGTGTGTAGGGGTGGCCGGTTCACTGCCTCCGACCTGGACTACCGGCCGCCAGGCCGTTCACACGACAGGACCAAGGTCGAGCTGGGCTCGCCAGTCCTCGAGACCTTCCAGTGCCGGCACCACGACCTGCTGCTCGGCTCGGGGGCCGGTCGGCGGGTTCGAGCTCGGCCTGGGCACTGCTCGCTTCCCGAACACGGCGTCGTGAGCGGTGACGACAGGGCCGGCGTTGTCCTCGAGCCATGCGCCGAGGGGCGTGGGGTTGAGCCGACCGTTCTCCCAGGCGAGGAGGGTGCCGTCCGGGAGGCCTTGAAGTCGGGCGAGCCGGTCACCGAGCTGCTTGACGTTGCTCTTCAGCGAGTCGGGTGACAGGCGTGCTGCCCGCGCCGCGCCGCTCCACGTTCCGTGGGTCCGCGCGAGCAAGTACAGACGCGTCCTGTAGATGAAGTCCATGATCCCCCTCGTGCCGGCAGGTCTTGCCGTGGGTGATGCTGCCTAGCCGTCACCTGCACGGTCAAGCAAAAGAGGGGTGAATTAGAACCGGTATCAAGTAAACGCCCATTACGGGACTGCTCGACACCCGGTCAAGAGCACGCCGTCTTATCTCACCCGGCTTATTCGCCCCCTCCTGCGGATGCCAATGATCGTGCATGCTCGGCCGTGCAGGTCCGGCTTGTCCAGCCGCCGGGCGTTACAACGAGGAGCTCGAGATGTATCCCCCGGTGCTCGGCAAGTCAGCCCTGGCAGTGCGACGGACGTCCGTACCAGCGAGGGCCGGAGCTGCTCTGGCCGGTCTGGTGGCCGCAGCGGTCGTCCTCGCGTCCGCCGTGTCCGCGGCGCCGAGCCAGGCGACCGAGGCACCGGTGGACGACGTGGTGACCCAAGAGAACGTGGTGAGCGGGAACGCGATCGGCAAGGCTCCGGATCCCACCGAGACGGACCCCGCAGAGGTGGCGGCTCTGACCGAAGCCGCGGAGACGGGCGACCTCGTGGAGATCACGTCGCAGCGCGGCGAGTCGCGGGAGGTGTACGCGACCCCGGGCGGCGACATCGAGGTGCGCGAGTTCGTGGTGCCGAGGTGGACCCGCGGCGACAACGGGTGGGTCGCTGTGGACACCACCCTGGAGCCGTCGGCGGAGGGTGTCGCGCCGGTCGCATCGATCTCTTCCGTGGTCTTCTCCGCCGGCGGCGAAACGCAGCCCCTGGTCTCCATGGAGCGGCACGGCAGGGTGCTGGAGTGGACCTGGCCGGCGCCGCTCCCTGAGCCCGCGCTCGACGGGGACACGGCGACCTACCGCGACGTGATCGAGGGCGTCGACCTGCAGATGAAGGCGACGGAGGACGGCTTCGCCTCGTACCTGGTGGTCAAGACGCCGGAGGCGGCTGCGTCGCCCGAGCTCGACGAGGTCACGTTCGCGATGGACACCCAGGGCCTCGAGGTCGGTGTCACCGCCGACGGAGTGCTCGAGGCGACGGACGCGAAGTCGGGTTCGGTGGTGTTCGAGGCGCCTCCTGCCTCGATGTGGAGCGCGGCACCGGATGAGGGCGCTGCCACCGCGACGGCCTCTCGTTCGACGAAGACGTCGAAGACGACGAAGACCGCGATGACGGCGATGACGAGCGCCGAGAGCGCCCCGAGCGGCGAGGGCGAGGTCGCGCCCGTCGGCGTGGAGGTGTCGCCGGAGGGCGATGAGCTGACCCTCGTCCCGGACCAGGACCTGCTCGATTCCCCCGGGACGACGTTCCCCGTCACGATCGACCCTGCTGTGTCGGTGCCGAGGACCTCTGCGTGGACGAGCCCGAACGAGTCGTTCCCCTCGACGTCGTACTGGCAGTTCAGGGGTGAGACCACCGCGGGGCTGGGTACCTGCACGGGATGGGCGGACTGCCCGGGTGGGTCGACGTACCGGCTCTTCTACCAGTTCGACGTCTCGAGGTTCAAGGGCAAGGAGATCGGCTCGGCGACCTTCCAGGTGCCGAACACGCACTCCGCGGTCTGTGAGAACCGCGAGGTGCACGTCTACCAGACCAGGTCGATCTCGTCGCTGACCAGCTGGAACTCGCAGGCGGCATCCGGGTTCTTCAAGAAGCGGGTCGCCACCGAGTCGTTCAACTACGGCGGCAACCAGTCGGGCTGCAAGAGCGCAGGTGACGCCGAGTTCTCGGTCAGGTCCCTCGTCCAGGAGGGCGCTGACGCAGGCTGGAACCAGGTGACGCTGGGCATGAAGGCGGACTCCGAGTCCGACAAGAACCACTGGAAGAAGTTCGGTCGGGCCGCGTACCTGCGCGTCAGCTTCAACACGGTGCCGTTGCAGGTGTCGCGGTCGGCGCTGTCGTTGAAGTACGGCGGTTCGTGTGCCGACACCTCGGCCGAGGACCCGATCCGGATCCGGTCGGTCGACGGCAACGAGATGCGGGTTGCCGAAGGGGCGGTCAAGGACGCGGACCCGAACGAGGAGGTGCGGGTCGAGTTCCAGCTGGAGCGGGCCGACGGAACGCTGATCGACAGCATGGTTTCGGGATGGGCCAAGCGAGGTTCCTACACCACGGCCTCCATCCCGGCGTCGAAGATCCCGGAGAACCAGCGCATCCGCTGGTCCGTTCGAGTGCAGGACCGCAAGCTGGACAACTCCGGTCCGGCCTCGTCGAGCCCGTGGTCGTACCCGGGCTGCTTCTTCATCCTGGACACCAAGGCGCCTCCCGCTCCGACCATCGTCTCGCTCAACGACGAGTACCCGGAGCCGGACCCGTCCGATCCGAACGACATGCCGCACGGCGGCGTCGGCGAGTTCGGGTGGTTCGACATCGCCTCGGCGGCGTCGGACGTGGCACGGATCGAGTACTGGTTCGGGGACGGCGCCAGGACGTCGGATCCGGGTTCGAGCGTGCGGGTCGCCTATCTGCCGCTCGATCCCGGCCAGCACACTCTCTATGCCCGGGCGTACGACGCGGCCGGCAACAAGCTCAGTACCCCGACCGAGTACGCGTTCCGGGTCAGCTACGGACGCAACCCGGTGGGCAACTGGACGTTCGACGACGAGGCCGCAGGACAGCAGGCGCCGTCGCCGTACGCCCTGCGCGGGAACGCCGTACGTATCGATCCGGAGACTCGGACGCCTGTGGTCGACCGGGCCGAGGGTGACGCTCTCGAGCTCGATGGCGCCGGCGACTACGTCTCCGGTGTGAACGCGACAGGGGCTCCCGTAGGCATCGTCAACACCAAGTACCACTTCTCGGTCGAGGCGTGGGTCCGCCCCGACACCTTGCCCGCCGGTTCAGGGATGTCGTTCGTGGCATCGCAGCCGGGCGAGCGGCAGCAGGGCTTCCGCCTCTACTACGCGGGTGCCGAGGGCGAGTGGTCGTTCTCCCAGCACAACGACGACGTCGAGGGTTCCTCGGGGCCTCGGGCGATGAACCCGGCTCCTGTCACGCCCGGCAAGTGGGTGCACCTGCTGGGTGTCCATGACGGGCACCGGGACAAGCTCGTGCTGTACGTCAACGGGGTTCCCGGTCCGGAGATCACCCTCGACTCGCCGTGGACCTCGGCGGGGCCGGTGACGATCGGCGCCTCGAAGTACGGCAGCGCCTACGGGAACTACTTCGACGGCCTCATCGACTCGGTGCGCACCTACGACCGGGTGGTCACCCCGAACGAGGCGGCCGCACTGGCGACACGGCTGCCGCAGGTCAAGGCACGGTGGAACTTCGAGGGCGCCGACATGCAGCTCGACACGGCGGGCAAGGCCGTGCTCGCCCACGGTTCCAGGAACCCGGCCGGGGCACGGGTGGGGCCGAGCCTTACCTTGCCCGCCGGCGCGACCCAGAGCGAGGACTTCTCCGGGAAGGTCGACGTGTCCGCGTTGAACCTCGGATCTTCGGCTGCCGCGTACACCGACCTGAACGCGGTGCCCGTGACGCTGGACGAGTCGTTCACGATCACCGGGTTCGCCCAGGCGGTCGGTGCGCCGACCTCGCCGTCCACGGTGCTGTCGGTCTCGGGTTCGAGCGAGTCGGCACTGGTGGTGCGCTTCGAGCCGGGCCCGGGTGAGGACGAGGCGACGGGCGGAACCTGGAACCTGTACGTCCGTGAGGCGAACAGCAGCACGGGCGAGCTGCACAAGGTGCAGTCGGGGGAGGGGGCGTCAGCCACGGAGTGGAACCACTTCGCGGTCGTCTACGACGCACCGCGGCAGACCGCCCACCTGTACGTCAACTCGACCTCCAGCGAGGACATCGGTGTCGGGCGGACCGCACCCGGTGCGGTGCCGTTCACGAGCGTGACGCGCCTCAACCTGGGGCGCGGGCTGGGCGGCGGGGCCTGGAACAGTTTCTGGGCCGGCGGCCTGGACGACGTGTGGGTGTTTAAGGGTGCGCTGAACCAGACCCAGATCCGTTCCCTGGAGAACGGCACCCCTGGGCTGCCCACGAAGGTGCCAGGGGCGACGCAGTGAGCCCGCGACGGGTGAGCACGGGCACGAGCAACGGACCGACCACGACGGATACGAGCACGGGAGTTCTGGGATGACGGTCCGGGTGGTTGGACGTACGCGACGAACGTGGCAGACGACGGCGTTCGCGCTCACCGGTGCGCTGCTGGCGGCAGGCTTCGTGGCGGTGCCGCCCACGGCCGCCGGCGACACCGGTGACAGGGTCAGCGACCCCGACCCGGGCGTCATCGTGCACGGCAAGGACGCGGGACGGCTGAACCCGTCACCGATCAAGAAGGCGACGCCGCCCGAGCCCGGACCGGCCGACCTGCCTCCCGGCGGGGCCGGTGTCGTCGAGGTCGCCCCGGCCGCGGCCGCACGCGAGAGCGCGCCGCGGACGGCGGACACCGAGGTCGGCGGCCTGCCGGTCGGCGTGGCGCACCGGGACGGTGCCAGGCTCGACAAGGTCGACGTCGAGGTCGTCACGGCGGACCGCCCCGGTCGTGAGGGCGCTGCCGACGTCCTGGTCACCCTGGCCGCACCGGCAGGCAAGCAGGCCAAGGCGTCCGGCCGGGGGACCGCGTCAGCGGCCGGCGGGACGAGCACGGTCGACGTCGCGGTGGACTACTCCGCTTTCGCGGGTCTGCGGGGTGGCGCGTGGGACCAGCGCCTGACCCTCGTCCGGTTGCCCGCGTGCGCCGTCGACACCCCCGAGAAGGCGAGCTGCCAGGTCGGCGAGCTCGCGGCAACCACCAACCGCACTGCCGACGACACCCTCGTGGCCCAGTCCGTGCGCATGCCGGCCGACGGCTCGCCCGTGGTGCTCGCCCTCGCCGCCGACACGTCGAGCGGGTCGGGCAACTTCGGTGCGACGCCCCTGTCGCCGTCGAACACCTGGTCCACCGATCTCCGCTCCGGATCGTTCTCCTGGTCCTACCCGATCACGGTGCCCGACGTACCCGGGTCCTTCGTCCCGACGCTCGGGCTGTCGTACTCCTCCGGCGGGGTGGACGGCAGCGTCTCGACGTCGAACAACCAGGGCTCCCTGGTCGGCGACGGCTTCGACCTGTGGCCCGGGTTCATCGAGCGCAAGTACAAGTCGTGCGCTCTCGACGACGTGAAGAACGCCGAAGGACGCGCGATCGGCGACCAGTGCTGGGACTACGACAACGCGTTCATCTCGTTCAACGGCGCCGCCGGCGAGCTCGTCCCGACCGGCACGGCCAACACCTGGAAGGTGCAGAACGACGACGGCACCATCGTCGAGAAGCTGACCGACAGCGCGCGCGCCAACGGTGACAACGACGACGAGTACTGGAAGGTCACGACCGACAACGGCACCCAGTACTTCTTCGGTTACCACCGGCTGCCGGGATGGGCGTCCGGCGATCCGGTGACGAACTCCACCTGGACCGTGCCGGTCGTCGGTGACAACTCGGGCGAGCCCTGCAGCACCGCCACCGGCAAGATCTGCAGTCAGGCCTGGCGGTGGAACCTCGACTATGCGGTGGACGCGGCGGGCAACAAGATCACCTACCACTACACCAAGGAGAACAACTACTACGGCAAGCTCGGCGACCCTGCCGCCGGCACCGCGTACACGCGTGGCGGCACGATCGCCAAGATCGACTACGGCATGCAGGGGACCGACCTGGTCGGCACCGGCGCGGCGCAGCCGCTGGGCCGGGTGAGCTTCTCCTACGGCGAGCGGTGCCTGAGCGACGGGTCGGGGCAGTGCACCAACATCGCCACACTGCCCAACGGCTGGCACGACGTGCCGTGGGACCTGAACTGCGCCTCCGGCAGCACCTGCGACAACGGTCGCACGTCACCGTCGTTCTGGACCCGCAACCGGCTGACCGGGGTCAAGGCCCAGGTGTACGTCGCCTCCGCCTGGAAGGACGTCGACTCCTGGGCGCTGACCCACGAGTGGGGCACCTCCAGCTCGGCCTACCAGCTGCTCCTGAAGTCGATCAGACGGACCGGGCACACAGGCCCCACCGGCGCGGTCAGCGCGAGCACGCCGCCGGTGAACCTGTCCTACATGCCGATGCAGAACCGGATGGACCGGGACGGCGACGGTATCGACCCATTCTTCAAGATGCGTCTGTCCACGGTCGTGGACGAGGTCGGCGGGCAGGTCAACGTCACCTATTCCGCGACGGCCTGCAACCCCTCGAACCTGCCGTCGCCGCAGTCCAACACGACGCGCTGCTTCCCGACCAAGCGCAAGCCTGGTCCGGAGCTGGAGCCGGTCATCGACTGGTTCAACAGGTACGTGGTGGAGTCCGTGGAGACCGTGGACCGCACCGGGAAGGCGCTGCCGACGACGACGGCGTACCAGTACCTCGACGGTGCGGCATGGCACTGGGACGAGTCCACGGGCATGATCCCCGCCAAGGAGAAGACCTGGTCGGACTGGCGCGGGTACGGGCACGTCCGGGTCTTGACGGGTGAGTTCGGCAAGCCCGCCGCGCAGACCGATCACTGGTTCCTGCGGGGCATGCACGGAGACCGCGACGGCAGCGGTGGCACCAAGACCGAGGTGATCACCCTGGCGGAGGGCGAGGGCGACCCGATCACCGACCAGCCCTACTGGGCCGGGTTCGCGTACAAGACCGCCACGTTCACGGGTCCCGGCGGCGACGTCGTCTCCAAGAGCGTCAACCGCCCCCGGTGGAACCAGACCGCGGTCAGCGCGCGTGACTGGGGAACGATCCGCGCCGGGCACTCCGGGGTCGGACGAGAGACCGGCTTCCAGTCCATGGACGACGGCGGATCCCCGTGGCGGATCACCCAGACCGACACCGGGTACGACTCGGAGTACGGCCGTGTCATCAAGGTCTCCGACCAGGGCGACACGTCCATCAGCACCGACGACCTCTGCTCGACGACCAGCTACGCGACGAACACCGGCTCGAACATCCTGGGCCTGCAGGCCAGGCACCAGACGTGGTCGGCCGGCTGCGATGTCACGCCGACGGCCGCGCAGCTGATCAACGACGTCAGGTACGCCTACGACGGGCAGAGCTTCGGAACGGCACCGACCAAGGGCAGGATCACGCGGACGGCGGACCTGGCGCGCGTGGACGGCACCACACGCCACTACGTCGAGACGTCGGCGACGTTCGACACCTACGGGCGTCCGCAGAGCCTGACCGACGTCTCGGCCAACCTGAGCGCGCCGTCCAACGGGAACGGGGCGCTGAGCCGGACGGCCCGGACCGACGGGCACACCTCCACCACCGCGTACACCCCGGCGACGGGCTTCGCCACGCAGATGACCGAGACGACGCCGCCCGCCACGCCGGGGAACGCCGCCACGGCCCTCACGACCACCACGGTGCTCGACCCGGTTCGTGGGACACCCACGAGGGTGACCGACACCAACGGCAAGGCGACGAACGTCGCCTACGACGCGCTGGGACGCACGTCGAAGGTCTGGCTGCCCGACCGCCTCACGTCCCAGACGCCGTCGTCGGAGTTCACGTACCGGATCAACGGGACCGATGCGGCCGCGGTCGGTACGACCGTGATCAACCACAACGGTGACCAGCGCACGTCGTGGGCCATCTACGACGGCCTGCTGCGTCAGATCCAGACGCAGCAGCCCGGCCCGACCGTGGACGGCAAGCCGGGAATGATCGTGGCGGACGTGCAGTACGACGCCCGTGGGCTGGTCTCGCGGACCTACAACCCCTACTACACCACCAGCGCGGTCGGCGGCCGGCTCTTCGACCCCTACAAGCAAGCGGTGGTCGACGGGCAGGTCCGCACGAGCTACGACGGGCTCGGGCGCCCCACCCTGTCGCGGCTGATGGAGGGTGACGGTGACGGCGGCGCGGTCAAGTCGACCACCCGCACGATCTACCACGGGAACAAGACGACCACGATCCCGCCTGAGGGTGCCACGGCCACCACCACGGTGACCGACGCGCGAGGACGCACGGCGGAGCTGCGACAGCATCACGACCGTGCGTCGGCGGCACCGACCGACACCACCGGTTACGACCGGACCCGGTACACGTACACAGGCCGGGACGAGCTGGCCACCGTGGTCGACCCCGCGAACAACAGCTGGGCGTACACCTACGACCAGCGCGGCCGCCAGACCAAGACCGTCGATCCCGACTCCGGGGCCACGACCACGGTGTTCGACGACTTCGGGCGCGTGGTCTCCACGACCGACGCCGAGAACCAGACCCTGGTCAACCTCTACGACGGGCTCGGGCGGAAGATCGAGCAGCGCGAGACCTCCGCGACGGGTGCACTGCGCGCGTCGTGGATCTACGACACGGCTCCCGACGCCAAGGGCTACCTGGCGCAGTCGATCCGGTACGACGGGACCAACAAGTACATCAACAGGGTCCTGGAGTACGACAACCTGTATCGGGCCGTACGCAACGTGGCTCAGATCCCGGCCGTCGAGGGCGCGCTCCAGGGCAACTACATCACCACGACCAACTACGCGGTCGACGGGTCGCTCGAGGGGATGGGGCTGCCGGCTGCCGGCTCCCTGCCCGGCCAGAACGTCGCCTTCGACCTGGATGCCGACACCGGTAAGACCACCGGGGTGCTCGGGCCGAACGGCATCACCTCCAACGTCACCTACGACCACGTGGGCCGCCTCATCGGTATGAAGATGAAGGCCGGTGTCGGTGAGCTGATCACCAGCAACTACTCCTACGACTACACCACCGACCGGCTCACGGAGTTCACCGCGGACCGTTTCCTGCAGCCAGGGATCGACCGTTCGGAGAGCTACCGGTACGACGACGCCGGGAACATCACCTCGCTCGAAGACGTCTCGCGCACCGGTACGGACATCCAGTGCTTCGACCACGACTACCTCGGGCGCATGGTCGACGCGTGGACCCAGACCACGGCCGGATGCCGGGCCGACGGTCAGGCGGCGGCGGACGCGGGCCTGATCAGTGGGTCCGTCGCGCAGTACTGGCACGAGTACACCTACGACAAGGCAGGATCCCGGGCCCAGGAGATCCAGCACTCCGCTCCTGGCCAGCCGACCAAGACCCGTACGTACCAGTACGGCGCCGCGCAGCCCCACACCGTCGTCGGTGTGACGGAACAGATCGCCGCCTCCGGATCCAACCCGGCGGTCACCGCGCAGGAGACCTACACCTACGACCGGACGGGGCAGACCACCAGTCGCCAGATCGGCGGGGACACCCAGACCCTGACCTGGAACCCCGAGGGACGGGTCGAGACGGTCGAGAACGCCGACGGGACCGGCGCCGAGTACCTCTACGACGCCGACGGCAACCGCCTGATCGCACGCAACACGACAACCGACCAGGCCGGCGCCGAGACCACCAAGTCGACCCTGTACCTCGGACACACCGAGGTCACGGTCAGCTCGGCCGAACCGACGACGGCCAAGGCAACGAGGTACGTCGACGTCGGTGGCGGGCACACCGCGCTCATCGACAACGGCGGCAACGTCACCTTCGTCCTGGCCGATCACCACGGCACCGGACAGCTGAGCATCGATGCGTCGGACATGGCGATCAGCCAGCGCCGCACGACTCCGTTCGGTGTCGAGCGAGGCGCCGGAAGCGTCGGACCCGGCCAGTGGGCCAGCTCGCGCGGCTTCGTCGGTGGGTACGACGACCGTGCTGTCACTGGGCTGGTCTCTGTCGGGGCCCGCGAGTACGACCCCGACCTGGGCCGGTTCATCAGCCTCGACCCGATCATGGATCTGAGTGATCCCCAGCAGATCCACGGGTACACGTATGCGTCGAGCAACCCGGCCAGTGTGTCCGACCCGACCGGCCTCATCGAGTGGGACAACGGGACGCCCGGGTCCGCACCTCCGGAAGCGTCCGTCGAGAGGGCGAAGGACGGTGGTAACTGCTACCAGAACTGCACCGAGGCGGGTTCGTCGCGGGGGCCTGGTGTGACGGTGACGGGTGGCGGTGGGTCGGCGACAAATACTGGTGACTCCGGTGCGGCCACGCAGGGCCCTACGGCCGAAGAGATCGCCCGTGCCGAGGCCATCCAGGACAAGACGGTCATGGATGTCGCTCTCGAGCTCGGCTGGGAGCTGCTCAAGGACTTCGTTGGCTACAACGACTTCATGGGTTGCCTCAATGCCGACATCTTGGCCTGCGGCATGCTCATCATCGGTATCACGCCCTGGGGCAAGGGCGCGAAGGCGATCAAGGCCGGCTGGAAGATCATCGAGGGGGTCGAGACCCTCTACGCGAAGCAGAAGTGGGCTCGTAGGGTCGTAGCGCAGGTCGACGAAGTTGCGGACACAGCATGCAAGGGCGGATCGTGTGGCATTCCGGGAGGCTCATGCTTCGTTGCTGGCACGCTGGTCCTCACCGAGGCAGGGCCTACGTCGATTGAGGACATCGAGGTCGGAGACAAAGTCTGGGCCAGGGACTTGACCACCGGTGACGATGTGCTTCGGGTTGTCGATAAGACGTTCGTTCGGAATACCGAGCACCTTGTCCACCTCACGGTGGACGGTGCAAAGTTGTCGACCACCGCTGAGCATCCATTTTGGGTGGATGGCAGAGGCTGGGTCGACGCTGGAGACTTGAAGCCCGGCGACGTGCTCGTCACTCCGGACGGTGTAGCGACGCTCGATAGAAAGCTTGTCGAGCAGCGCGGCGAGACCGTCTACAATTTCCGGGTCGAGGGACTGCATAATTACTACGCCCTGGCTGGCGAAACGCCGGTGCTGGTTCACAATGCTAACTACAAGATCCATGCGTCTGTGGCATACGGAGATTGGGGCAATAAGGGCGCTCACGTTCACATTGGCAGAAACGAGGTTCGTATCTTCCCGGACGGGAAGGGGGGTATCGGCGGCAAGCCGATTCGCCTTCGGCACGGGTCGGCCAGCGACGGCGAAGTCAAAACTGTACTGGCTGAGATCGACAAGAACCCCGCACTCCGCGAAGACATCATCGCCAAGGCGACGTCGGCCCGAAACTCGATGAATGCTGGCGAATATGGAACGCAGGTTAACCGGGCGGCGGAGATGCAATTTCTAATTAAGGCGCTAGAGAAAAAGAAATGAGCGCACTATCGCTATGCGTTGACTTCATAACATCTGGTCAGATTCTTGGCCAAGGGATGGATTCAACGACCGACTCCTGGGACGCGGCTCTTGGGGACCCCGAATGGCCACTCGTTGATGTCGATCGGCGTCGAATGCGGAGAGACTTCGGCCTGATCGAATTAGCGTTCGAGCGGAGAGCCGCGGACTGGGCCTGCGTCCATATTGCCGTCCAGGCACATCGTCTGCGCGGCGATCTAGAACTCCTGATACCGCCAGGGATCGACAGGGAATATGGTCCTATCGAGACAGTGATAGCGTACTCTGATGTCCTGGAGGCTATTTCATCAAGAGGCTTTCGTGCGAAACTCATGCCTGATCGCGACACTGCGATGTACTCCCGATACTGGTTTGAGGAGAATGGCACCATTGTTGCTGTCCAGGGCCCAGGCAACGAGTCTCCCGGTTCGTTGTGGGCAATTGGTAGGGCGCGCGATGCCACCAACTGGAGCCAGGCACGATGATGTCTCGGTGGCATTTGGGTGTTGCGCTCGGTAAGGCTGTCGGCCTTCGACATGGTGACAGAGGGCCATCGTGTGAGGGGTGCGGCCTCGTCCACCAAGGTGGCTGGCTATCGAGCCCAGAGCTGGCAAGAAGAACGTCGAGGCGACACCTGATGCCAGCCCTGCAGCGGCAAGGAATCACGGTGTGGGACCGGTGGCTTGCGGCCCGTTAGCGAGGGCGAGACGGACCATGACCGCGGCTGACTCGGTACACAGGAACGGCCGCCGAGGCACCGACGCGGCCGACGACGGAAACCGAAGCGCGATGCATTGTGACCAGTAATAGTGTGCCAAGCGTGCGCATGGACTAACCGAATCGTGCCTCGCACGAGCTCCCGCAGCGGGTTGGACAGTCCCCCAGGCGAAACTTGCCGCGGAGGGCGTTCTCGGTGCTGACGCCATCACGTTCACGGTGATTGCCATGTTCGCCAGCCCGGCTGCCGAGATCGCGATCTTCGGGCTGCTATTCACATGAGTTGGCCGCGGCGATCGTCTGGGCGCGCTGTCGCGATCAGTTGAGAACGGTGTCTCCTTCGGTGCCTATGCCAGGCATCTGCATTTGTGAGGGCGTCGACGAAGGAGTCTGACTCGTGGGGCCCTACGCAGAGGGCGGGATGTGGCAGCTAGGACAGGCAGGGCACCGGCTTGGTTGACGGTGCCGGTGGTTCGTCGCAGGCGCTGTGAACGACTGTTGGCGCGCGTCCCATCGCGGCTGAGCGCTCCGCCCAGACCAGCATGAAGCGTGGCGCGAGCTCAGGAGGCTTCTGTGGGCGTACATCCCTCCTGAAAGTTCATCCTGCCGAGTCGCTCACGCAAGCGGCAGAATGTGTGCCACGTTCCGCTTGTTCGAAATGACGGTCCGGTGTGCCATCCTCGAGGTATGGATATCGATCGTGAGATCGCCCACCGCTCCTATTTTGCGTGATTTCCCAATCTTCCATCCAACGGAAGAAACCTGAACCGAGACATTGTCTAGTGGCGTCGCTCGCCAGGTCTCTGTCATGGTCACCCAACACCAAGGAGACGCATTGCGATCAGCGCGGGACACAAGTGCGAGAGTTGGGCGGCTGGCCGGTACTCCCCGACGCGGCGCATCGGCGAAACCGAGGGAGCTTTTCAGGAAATCCCCCGTGCGTGTCACTAAGAGGTTCGTACGCGAATCCATGCACGTCAAGAAGTACGACATATTCGTTGAACTTTTAATCGCTATTGGTATCGGTGGATTGGTGACTCTCGGGTTCACGACATATCAGAACAGCATTGAAGCAAATAGGAGTGAGCGGGCTGAGATGCTCGCGGACGTCGCCTACATTCGTGAGACGCTACGCGACGGTGGCCCGAAGTTATTTCACAATATGAACTTGCGCGATGCGAACCTCTCAGGTCTGGACCTCGGGTGTGACATCGCTTTCCTTCACAACGGTGTCCCAACCCCCGGCGGCCCATCAGCAAATGACGATGTCGACACTGCAGGAGATGAACACTGCGCAGACTTCTACGGTTCGGACTTCACCGGCGCAGACTTGAGCGGTGCCGATTTCACGGGTGCTCAAATGAATCGGGTCAATTTTGCGCCAGGCCACACGGAGGACATCATACTTACGGCCGCGGAGCTTTCCGGTGCGATCGATGTCCTAATCGCTCGGGCAGATCTTCGAGGAGCAACACTCGCGGGGGCCTTCTTGCCGCACGAGCACCAGGCGGAAGATAGTTCGGCGCTGATCGTCCAAAGCGACCTCCGGGGAGCAAGGTTCCGCATCGAGGAACATGCGAACCTGACAGTCTCGATCGCGTCAAGCGACATATCTGCTGTTCATTTCGACCAAGGGGTCGATGGTCACCTCGGGAACTGTGAAATACCAGTATCGGACGAATGTGCGCCGCAGCGAGGCTTGACCGGTGCCGGTGCCGGTGTTCGTGCTTCGGGCGGCCTGCACTTCCCGCATAGGCTCCAGCAGGCATTCAATGAGTATTGGTCCGAGAGGTAGACCAAGACAATTCCGAGGGCCGGGCCGGTGTTCGCCGCCTTCTCGGATTCGAACGTGCCGATCGGATGGCGCACGCCGTCTGGCCCGGTGTACCTGGCTCGCCAGCGGTTCGGGCCGCGCTGCCTGACGTTCCCGTAGGTGCGGCGGATGCTGCGGCAGGGGCGCTTGGTCATGCTTCAAGGTGCGCGCCGCCAGAGGAGCGTGCTGAAGGATCTGGGGCTCAATCGGTGAGTCGAGGGTTCGTCATCGCGCTCACACCTGGATGTCCAGGCCGGCTAGGAGACCGCCATGAGGCCACCGAGAGTTTCAGAACTCAGCGCATCCCTGGTCTGGATGAGCCCTGCGATTCGTGTCAGGGCAACTCACTCGATAGGGGCTGCCTCTTCGGCGCCCGTCGGTTCGCCGATCTGTTTGGCGCCGTAGAAGACGAAGACATCGTGCGGCGTGTCCACCATCTCGGGCATCGCCTGAAAGGCCGCGACCGGACGTCTCTCACCACGGGGCTTCCACCCGTCTCCTCGATCGTCTCGTGTACAGCAGCAGCCTGTGGCGTCTCGTCGTTCTCGACGGTCCCACCCGGGGCATCCCAGCCGATCTGGTCTGTAGTGAATCGGTGGCGCCGCATGAGCGGCACGTTTTCGCTGGCGTCATTCAAGACGATCGCGGTGGACTCAGGCGGAGCCGCACCACGTGGTGCCAGAATCGGTGGCCGTCGGGCGGTTCGAGAGGACTGCGTCGCCCAGCTGGCTGAGCGTGCTTGCGGCGAGGAGAACGAGCCAGGCGCGGGGGAGACATGCCCGTGACCCTGAGGGATCGACCGGGTCGATGGTCAACGACTGCGCGGCGGGGGGCGAGGCTGTGGGCCTCGCCCCCCGCCGGCACAGGGTCAGGCAGTGGGCGAGGCTGAGGGCCTCGCCCGTCGCCAGCACTGTCTCAATCAGGGATCACGAAGTCGTGATCGTCCAGACCTGGTTGGTGCTACCTGTGTTGCAGGTGATCTGCTTCAGGCGGGCGCTGTTCGCGGTGGATGCGCCCGGGACCTCGATGCACTTGCCGGAGTTCCGGTTCTTGAACTGGTGGTCGCTGCCCACACTGATCCGCTCCCACTGCTGGTTGGCGCCCGCGTTGCAGGTGTACTGCGTGATGGCGGCGCCGTCGGCCGTGGAAGCGCCAGGAACCTCGATGCACTTGCCCGAGTGCTGGGCGACGAGGTTGTAGTAGCCGTTGCCGAGGTCGTTCAGCGCGATGCGCTGGTTCGTCCCGGTGCCGCAGGTGTACTGGGCGACCTCGGCCGAGTTCGACATCGAGGCGGCGACGACGTCCATGCACTTGCCGGAGTGCTTGGCGGCGATCGTGCCGACGCGGGACCCGGAACCGGTGCCCCCGCTGGGGTTCACGGCGTCGCCCATGGCATACCGGTACTGGTTGGCGCCCGAGTAGTTGCGGATCGTCATGTCGAGCGCCGTACCGCTGCCGCTCTTGATGTACATCGAGTACCAGTCGTAGCCGATGCTGCCCTGCTTGCCGCCGGTGGCCGGCCAGTACGTGCCGCCCATGGAGTTGTCGCGCATGACCTGGGCGACCGCCCGCAGGTATCGGACCATGTTGTGGGTGCTGCCGCTGTCGTTGTAGTTCAGGCCGCTGTTCATCGCGGAGCCGAACTCGGTCGCGACGGCGCGTGACGCGCAGTTCCCCAGGCGGGTCGTGATGTGCGACCGCCAGGCGTCGTAGGTCATCGCGCCGTACATGAACGTGTACGTGTGGAACGACAGCAGGGTGTTGTTGAAGCGCGAGTCGTTGCAGACGTCGCGCAGGTCCTGGCTGAAGCCGGTGCCGCCGATCAGGACCCGGCCGTGGGGTGCGTTGCTGTGCGAGCTGAGCCAGGCGGCGGCCGTGTTGCGCCAATCGGACGACGAGTAGCCGTGCGGCTCGTTCATCGGCTCGAAGTAGACGAGGCTGTTCGAGGCGTACTGCGACAGGACCGTGTTCCACATGGAGTTCCAGGCGGCGGTGTTGGTGACCCTGCCGCCGGAGGCGGCGCCGTCCTCCCAGTACGCGAGGATGACCTTCCACCCGCGGGCCGTGGCCGCGTCGATCGTGCCGCGGTAGGCACCCCACCAGGCAGTGCCGACCGTGTGGGTGTTGACGGGCAGGCGGACGGTGTTGACGCCGAGCGTCGACCCCATGTCGTCGTAGAGCGCGTTGGCCTTGGCCCGCACGGTGTCGTAGCTGTCGGACGACGAGAGCCCGTCGAGCACCAGCGGGCTCGTCGAGAAGTTGTCGCCGGCGACCGCCCAGTTCATGCCGCGGAACTGGGAGGTGGCCGCAGTCGCGGGAGCGCTGCCCACGACGGCGGTGAACGGCAGGAGGGTCAGGGCCAGCAGGGCGGCAGCCAGGCGAGCTCGGGGTCTTCTAGGGCGTGGGGAGGTAGGGCGGAGTGTCGTCACGGTTCAACCCATCTCGCGCTTCGTTGCGCGTGTTCGTCGGTGAACTAGCAGAGGGCTTCGATGCTGATCGTTTCCGAGGCCAGCATCGCCGTAAGAGTCCCACCCGAACAGTAGGTGGTCAAGAGTGGGTTGTAAACGATCAGAAACGATCACGCATGGGATGTCCGCCGCAGCCAGTACCACCCGATGACGACGCACACGAGACCGTTGAGCACCCCGACGACGACGTCGCTCGGATAGTGCATCCCCCGGTACAGCCGGGAGTAGACGACGAGCAGCGGCAGCACGAACAGCACGACGGTTACGCTCACGCGCAGCCACGTGCGCTCGATCCGCTGCGCCATCAGCGCCAGCGACAGGTAGAGCGCTATCGAGGCGCCGGAGTGGCCGCTCGGGAAGCTCGACGTCGGTGGTGCGTGGTCGAGCTGTTCCACCTCGGGGCGTTCGGCGCCCACGACGAGCGCCGCCAGCATGAAGACCGCCGCCTGGACGGCGACCGCGATCGCCGGGACCACTGCATACCACCACTGCCCGGTGCGCCACCAGACGACGCCGGACACGACGAGGCAGATCCCGATGATCGTCTCGGTGGTCCCCATCACGCTCCACACCTCGGTGACGGTGTTGAGGGTTGCCGTGCGCTGCTCGACGAACCACTCGTTGACCGCGTTCTCACGCTCCTTGAGGCCCACCAGCGGGCCGGCGAGCAGGAGGCCGAGCCCGACGACGATCACCCACCACACCACTGCCGGGATTGCTACACGCAGGCCGAGGTCGCGCCGCGCCTCACGCCCGCTGGGTGCCGAGGTGTCGTCCGCCCACCGCTCGAGGTCGACCATCAGGACTCCTTACCGGACTCGGGGCGCGGCGTCGGCCAGTGCCGGTAGGCGAGGTACGACGCCAGCACGAAACCGACCCCGAAGAGGATGCCGGCCACCACGTCGGAGGGGTAGTGGACGCCGAGCATGACTCGGTCGACTGCTGTGGCGACGGTGAGCACTGCGGCCCCCGCTATTGCCGTGGCCCGCAGGGCCCGCGATCTGAGCGACGGCCACACGAGCACCACCAGCGCCGTCGTCATCGCCGCGGTGTTCGCGGCGTGCCCTGACGGGAACGAGTAGCCGGCGGCGCTCTCCACCGGCTGGTCCAGTACGGGCCGCGCGCGGCGCACGACCTCCTTCAGCAGGTTGGACAGTCCCCAGGCGGTGAGGATCGTCGAGATGGCCCACCAGGTGCGCGTGGTGTTGCCGGTGCGCCACCAGTAGGCGAGGCAGATCGCGGCGACGGGCACGAGCAGGTGGATTGCAAGGAAAGCCCACTGCCAGAGGATGAGCGCGCGCAGCAGCTCGGGGTTCTGTGCGGCGATTGCTGCGCCCTCGGTCACGGCGCGCTCGTCGAGCTGGAGGAGCGGCGGCCACTGCTCGCGCACGAGAAGGGCGATGGCTATGAGGGCGACGCCGGTCGCGACGCCGGTCAGTGCGGCGCGGAGGAGGCGGCGTGCTCGGCCTGTCGGCTTTCGCGGGGCTCCGGCGGTCCGCTGATCGCGCCCGGGGCCGCGGTGCAGTGTGGGCCTCATGCGGACACGCTGCCACAGAGCGGCTCCACTAGCCCGTCTGCGTGCGTGCGGCGACGGAACCTCGGGAGCGCAGTGGCATGGGCAGGCGGTGGACGAGGCCGTTCGCGCCGGCTGGTCTTGAGCCCTCCGGGTTCTCGACCAGCTCCAGCAGCAGCTCCACCGCACGTCGGCCGAGCGCGCGATGGGGGAGGGCGAACGTCGTAAGCCCGGGGCGAAGCCATCCGGCGACGGACGCGTCGTCGAAGGAGACCACGGAGACGTTGTCGGGGATGGTCAGGCCCGCCTCCTGGACTGCCTGGTAGGCGCCGAACGCGAGGCGGTCGTTGAAGCACAGGAGGGCGAACGGGGTGGCCGCGCCGCGCGCGAGGATCCGTTGTGTCGCTTCCCACCCGTGCTCGGGCAGCCAGGACGGGTCCGCAAAACCGGAGGCAGGCTCGATGCCTGCTTCCTCCAGGGCGCTCAGGATGCCGCTGAGCCGCTGGTGCGCGGCAACCGACACCGAGGACCAGTCGTCCGGTCCCGGCCCCGCTCCGATGAGGTGGATCTCTCGGTGACCCGCCTCCAGGAGAAGTTCCGCGGCCTCACGTCCCGCGCGCTCTTCGTCCGGCAGGACGCTCGGAATCTTCGCGCCAGGAGGGGGGACAAGGTTGAGGAGGACCGCGGGTGTGCGATCGATGTCGGCGGGCAGCGGTCGTGACCGGGTGAACATCGAGGCGAGGATGATCCCGTCGACCTGTCGGTCGAGCATGGCCTCGACGAGCTTGGTCTCCTCTGCGGGCTTGCCGCCGGTCTCGCCGATGAAGAGCATGAATCCGTGCTCGCGGGCCGCCTCGATGGCGCCCTTGATCATGTCGCCCGCGAGGCGTGAGGACGCCACGCTGTCGGACACGAACCCGAGCGTCCGTGTCGTGCCCTTGCGCAGGCCGACCGAAACCGCATTGGGCCGGTACCCGAGCTCCTGGGCCACGTCGCGCACGCGTGCCTGCACGGCCTCGGAGATCCGCAGCTCCTGCCCGCGCCCCGTCATGACGAGAGAGGCGGTCGACGACGACACGCCTGCTGCCTTGGCGACATCGGCAAGGGTGACTCTCTTGGTTCCCACGGGCCTCCACTCCTCGCGTGAATCCTAGTCAGCGGGTGATCCGAGGACGACAACCAGCTGCCCGTCGCCTGCCGGGTACTTGACACGCCTCGTCGGCGGAGCCCATATTGACGGTGCTAAGTCGGTTTAGCAACCTGGTGACGAAGCCAGGATCCGGCGAAAAAGGAGATGACGGTGTCTCGTCGACGAGGAACCACCCGCACACGCCTGGCCACCACGGCTGCCCTGGGCCTGAGCGCCACGCTCGCGCTGGCAGCATGCTCGCCGCCGGGAGCCAGCACGTCCGGCGAGCCGGGTGGGCCCGCCGCCTCGGCCGCCTCGGACGGCTCAGCGCCGAGCTGCGGCTCTGCGGACGTCAGCCTGAGCTCCTACATCGAGACAGGCTTCCCCTTGTTCAAGGCGCTGAGCGACGAGTTCACCGCCCAGCACCCCAATGTCACGTTCGACATCCGGGAGGACCAGTTCGCGGTCATCACCCAGAACGCACCGCGGGTCCTGGTCGACGACCCGCCGGACCTCATGCGGCTGCCCCAGGTGTCCGAGCTCGCGGCGGACGGCCTGCTGCTGGACCTCGACGGCTATGCCGAGGCGTTCGGGTGGGACGAGTGGCCGTCGTCGCAGCTCGAGCAGATGCGCGTCGATGACGAGGGGCGTCGTGGCGACGGCCCGCTGTACGCCATGGGGCTCAACTTCTCCATGACCGGTGTCTTCTACAACAAGGAGCTCGCCGCGCAGATCGGGATGGACGAGCCGCCGGCCACGCTGGACGAGCTCGACGCCCTCCTGCAGGAGGCCAAGGACGCCGACCTCACGCCGATCACGCAGTTCAACGGCGGTGCGACCGGGGGTCTGGCCTTCCCGCTCCAGGGGCTCATGGCGTCGTACGGCGACCCGGCCGAGATCAACTCCTGGATCTACCAGCAGCCCGACGCGACGATCGACTCGCCGTCCAACCTCGAGGGTGCGGAGCATCTCCAGCGCTGGATCGACGCAGGCTACTTCTCCGAGGACGTCAACTCGCTGGACTACGCGGCGATGATGAGCCGGTTCATCGAGGGCCGCGGAGTCTTCATGTTCAACGGCGACTGGGAGTCGGGGAACCTCGACGAGCAGATGGCCGGGAACGTCGGGTTCTTCCTCATGCCGCCCGTTGAGGCGGACGGCGGGATCGGCGCCATGTCCGCCCCGCTCACGTACGGCATCTCCGCCCAGGCGGAGAACCCGGACTGCGCGGCCTACTTCCTGGACTGGATCGCGACGAACGACGAGGCCCGCACCATCGCCGTCGAGGTCGGTGGGTCGCACCCCATGGGCCCGTCCGACGCCTTCATGCCAGAGGTCGACGCCGACACCGTCACCGCGCAGACGCTCGAGGCCGGTGCCGCGGTGGGCGAGAACAACGGCGCGATGGACTTCATCGCGAACGCGACCGGCTCGATCTACGCCAAGAGCTGGACGCCGAACCTGCAGAAGATGGTCGCCGGCGAACAGGATCCGTCGGGCCTGCTGGACGCCGTCCAGTCCGACTACGAGAGCCAGATCGGAGGCTAGGGCGACCTCATGGCCGAACTACAGCAGACCCTCGTCGCGCCCGCACGCGGCAGGGCCGGCGCTGACACGGGCCCGGGCCAGACCGCCAGGCGCCGCGCCTCCCGGGCGCGGCGCCTACGGCAGGGCGGGGCGGCGCTGCTGCTCGTCGCGCCCGCCGCGATCGCGTACGCGGTGTTCGTGCTTCGCCCCATCTCGTACACGATCCAGTACTCCTTCTACGACTGGAACGGCGTCACCGAGTCGACCTGGGTCGGGCTGCAGAACTACGCACGGATCCTCACCGACCCCGAGCTGTTCGGGCCGATCCTCCACGCGTTCGAGCTGATCGTGTACTTCAGCCTCGTGCCGGTCTCCCTGGGGCTCGTCGCCGCCGCGACGATCCGCAAGTTCGCCGCGAGCCGAGTCGCCGTCGTGGCGCGCGTCGTCCTGTTCCTGCCCCAGGTCATCCCGCTCGTGGCCGCGGGCATCATGTGGACCTGGCTGTTGTCCACCGACGGCGTCGTCAACCAGTTCCTGCGCATCATCGGGCTCGGGTCCGTGACCCGCGCCTGGCTCGGGGACTTCGACACGGCGCTGCCCGCCGTCGGCCTCATCGGTGCCTGGGTGTCCCTCGGGCTGTGCATGGTCCTCATGCTCGCCGGCATGACCAAGATCGACCCGGCGCTCTACGAGGCCGCACGGCTCGACGGCGCGGGAGCAGTGCGCGAGTTCTTCGCCATCACCCTGCCCAGCGTGCGGCAGGAGCTCGGCGTCTGCCTGACCGTCACCGTGATCAGCGCGCTGGCCAGCTTCGACATCATCTACATCTCCACACAGGGCGGACCGGGCAACAGCACCCTCGTTCCCGGCCTGGAGATCTACTACCTCGCCTTCTTCGAACGTGAGGTCGGCCAGGCCTCCGCACTGGCGGTCGTCCTCATGCTCGTCGTCCTCGCGGTCGTCCTGCCGCTCCAGCGCATCACCCGGGGGAGGGAGTCTTGATCACCTCGTCGCGCGAGACGTGGCTCGGCCGCGTCCTGCTCGTCCTGCTCATGGTGTTCACGATCGTGCCGTTCGTGACCCTGTTCATCACGGCTCTGCACGCACCCGGCACCTACCCCGGAGGCCTTTCCCTTCCCGAGACCCCGCACTGGTCGAACTTCGTCACGGCGTTCCAGTCGGCGAACATGGCCGAGATGCTGGCCTCCAGCGTTCTCATCGAGCTGGGTGTGGTTCCTGTCGCCCTCTTCATCAGCACGCTGGCCGGGTTCTCCCTCGGCCATCTGCGACCGCCGGGGCACAGGGCGATCTTCATCGCCTTCCTCCTGGGCCTCACCCTTCCGTTCGAGGGTGTCGTCGTGCCGCTCTACTACCAGATGCGGGAGCTCGGCCTGCTGAACACACGCTGGGCGATCATCCTGCCGCTCATCGGGCTCTACATGCCGTTCGCCGTGATGTGGATGCGGGCGCACTTCGTCAACATGCCGGACGACCTCTCCGAGGCCGCACGCATCGACGGTGCCTCCACGTGGCAGCTCTTCACGAGGATCCACGTCCCGCTGTCGATGCCCGCCCTGTCCTCGTTGGCGATCCTGCTGTTCCTGTGGACGTGGAACCAGTTCCTGCTGGCGATCGTCCTGGTCGACGACCCGGCCAAGCGCACGATGGCCGGGGCGCTGGGCGCCTTCCAGGGCCAGTGGGGGACCGACATCCCGCTGCTGTGCGCAGGGTCCCTCCTGATCCTGACGCCCACGCTCGTGGTGTTTCTCGTGTTCCAGCGGCGCTTCGTCACCGCTCTCATGCAGGGAGCGGTCAAGGGCTAGGAGCCCCGCAGCGCGCGCCGGACCGTGCCGGACGCGCGCTGCGGTCGGCCCTATCGGCCCTGGGCGAGCAGCCACCGAAGGATCGCGGGATCCTCCAGGGTGGGCGCCGCTGCGAGGTGCCGGTCCGGCAGGGTGAACGCGTCGTCGCCGTACTCGGTCCAGCGGGCGAGCCGGTCGATGCGCTTCATGCTCAGGCCGCGGGCCTCGTAGGCCGCGACGAGCTTCTCGTACGACGCGCGCGCGTTGGCGACGGGGAGCAGGTGGTCGCCTGTCCCGTGGGTGATCCACATCGGGACCTCCGCCGCGGCGATCGGCGCGAACTCGTCCGCGTCGCCGGGAAAGCCGCCGGTGAGCAGGCCGCCGGCGAACAGGTCCGGACGGGTGGAGAACGCCTCCCACATGAGCTGCGAACCGTAGGAGACCGAGGTCGCGTAGACGCGCCGCCGGTCGACCGCGAAGCGGGCCGTGAACTCCTCGACCAGCTCGACGACCTGCGCGCCCTCGGCGGCCTTGCCGATCCGGCGGTTCTGGGGCGCGACCACTATGACGTCCTGGTGGGTCTCGGTCCACTCCTCCTGGGTCCAGGCGAGGGCGAGCATGTCGGACGCGAGCTGGACGCCGCGGTTCTGCCCGTCGTACCCCATGCCGTGGCCCGGCAGTGCGACGACGAGCGGGTACCTCTTGCGGGGGTTGTAGTGGTCGGGCAGGCGGTAGTCGTACAGGAGCTCGCCCGACGTCGTCTCGAGCGACCCGCTCACGAACTGGTCGACCTCGCGGTCGATCGACTCCTCGGTGATCCGGTGCGGCGTCTCCGGTGCGGCCGCCGAGACGACTGTCCCGCGCGGGCCGACGACGTCGTCGAGCTGCGTGACCTGGGTGAGCTGGTCCGGGTTGACGCGCACCGAGCACAGGAACGTCGGGCATCGTGAGGTGATGACGGTCCAGCCGCCCTCCGGGTCGTCGGCCAGCTCGAGGACGACGTACCGTCCGCGCCGCTCGGGCCGGTCCCGGTCGAGCAGGCGCGCGGGGTCGTCGGTCGTGTAGACGTCGGCGATCGGCCGCTCCACGAGGTTCCCGAGCTCCGAGGCCGGGTCGAAACGGAAGTTGTAGCCGGAGTCCTCGACCCGGAACGTCTGCGGCGAGAGAGCCCTGCCGTCGACCTGCGCGGCGTACTCGACCACCACCTTGGTCACCTGCTGCCCGAACGAGCCGACCTCGGTGACGGGCGTGACGCCCAGAACGTGGTGGTCGTTGCCGCCCTGCTGCGACGAGCTCGGGATCGCCTCCGGGGGAGAGATTGCTGACGCCGGGCCGGTCGAGGCGAGGACACCGCTCACTGCTAGCGCGGCGGCCATGGCTGCCGCGACGAGGTGGCGTGGACGGCGTCGACCAGAGGCGCGTGGTCGATCTGCACGGGGTGGTAGGGGTGTGCGCATGTGTGTCTCCCTTGACGGCGCGGAACTGTCGGAGACGGCATCGGAGGCCGCGTCTGCTCCAGTCCCTCGACCTTTGCTAGATCGATTGAGCAAGGCTAGCGCGCCGGGAGCGCAGGGATGAAGGGTGCGACGGTCGGGCGGGCGTGATCGGTCTGGAAGCCTTGCGGGGTGGCGTTCGGATGACGCGGGTCAACCGGCCGGAAACGGCTCAGGCAGCGTCGACGTTGGGTCGCACGGGCATGAGGAGTACGACGGCGTCGAGGCCGCCAACGGCGGCGAGGCGGATGGCGTCGCGCTCGCCGACCGTCAGCCGCAGATCCGCGTCGCCGAAAGAGCGGACGGCGTCGGCGAGGTACTTGCGGTCGAAGGCGACGGCGCGGGGCGCGTCGCCGATGTGGACCTTGGTGGGGTCGAGACCGATCATGACCAGGTCGTTGCGTGGCCTGGCGTCCGGTCCACTCCTGGCCTCGTCCCGTATGACTTGTTCGAGCAGGTCAGGTGCCGTCACGGTAACGCCGGCGGCGGGTTCCTTTGTGTCCCCCGGATGAGACCCGTGTGCCGCGAGGAGCGCCCGGTAGTCGGGGTAGAGCGCATCGATCGGGGCGCCGTCCAAGGCCCCGAGCGCGACGTGGCCGGCGGCCAGTGACATGCTGACTTGCGCCGTCTCTGTGCGGTCCAGGAACGCGTCCACAACCGTGACCGGCACGATGACCCGCACGGGCGGTCCCTCCACGTCCGTCACCGGTAGGACGGTGGTGGCCAGTCGGTGCCGATCGGTGGCAGCAAGCCGGAGGGTGGCGTCGTCGACGTCGAACAGCACGCCACGCAGTGCCGGCCATGAGGAGTGATCTCCTGCGGCGTGCCGGATGGAACGCAGTGCGGCACGCAGCTCGGCGGCTTTGACCGTGAGGCGGGTGGTCGCCGCCAGGAGCTCCCGCACGTCGGCGAGATGGGCGGTCGCGGTGGCGAGCTCGGCCTCCAGGCGGCGCTGGTGGGCATCGACGACCCGACGAGCGCTGACGGGATCGGCGGTGATGACGCGGCAGATGTCGGCTACCGGCATACCGGTGAGGCGCATCCGCGCGACGAGTCCGGCTCGTTCTACCTGGCTCGGCGTGTACCAGCGGTAGCCGGTGGCCGGATCCACGTGCGCGGGCCGGAGCACGCCTGCGGCGTCGTAGTAGCGCAGGGCGCTGACGGGCAGACCCGAGGCGCGTGAGAACGCGCCGACGGCCAGCATCTTTGCGTGGTGCACGGGTACAGGATGGACCCTCGACCAGGTCGAGGGTCCAGACGAGGTCAGGTCGACGCCGGTTCGCGTGCCGCCGTACGGAGCCGGGTGGCCGCTACCGCGCATACCCCGAGCACGGCGGCGCAGCAGTACAGGGCGGCGCCCGGAGAAACTTGCTCGGCGAGGGCACCGAGCAGGTTGTTGGACACCACCATGGGTGCGAGCTGTGCCAGTGCGGTCCATGCCTGGACCCGGGCCAGGTGCGTGCGGGGCGCGCTGCCCAGCACGAACGGCCCCAGATGCGCGACGGCGACGCCCGTCCCCGCCCCGACGACGACGGCCGCACCAGCGGCCTGGGCCATCGCGTTCCCACCTCCGGACGCGACCAGTGCCACGCCACCCGCCGCAGCGGCGAGCCCCAGCGCAACGGCCTGCCCGGTCTGTCGCGCCGTCCCGGTCCGGGTTATGACGAGCGCAACGCCGATCGCCCCTGCCGCCTGGGCGCCGACCACGACCCCTGTCGCGCCTGCGTCCCATCCGGACGCCCGCCCGAGCAACGGCACGAGCAGCGACGACACCGGCAGTACGACGGCGGCCACGGCGCCGGTCAGTACGAGCGCCCCCGCCAGGCCACGTGAACTGCCGACGACGCGGGCGCCATCGGACAGTGAGTGCCAGAACGATCCCGCGGACGGGCCGACGCTGCGCCTGGGCCGGAGTACCGCCAGGGCGACAAGTACCGCGGCGAAGCAGACCGCGTCGGCGACCGCGATAACGGGCAGGCCGACTGTAACGACCAGGATGCCGCCGACCGGCGCGCCTGCAAGCAGCACGGCCTGACCCAGGCCTTGCCGCAGGGCCATCGCGTGGGGGAGGGCGGCGTCGTCCACCAGGTGGCGGGGCATCGAGCCCAGTGCCGGCAGGGAGAACGCCGAGACCACACCGGATGCCAGGCCTGCAGCGGCAAGGAGCCACGGTGCCGGGCCGGTGGTGTGCAGTCCGACAGCAAGGGCGAGACAGGCGATGACCATCACGGACTCGGTACACAGGAGCAGCCACCGGACACCTACACGGTCGGCGACGGAGCCGCCCACCAGGA
This sequence comes from Promicromonospora sp. NPDC050249, assembly GCF_040656015.1. Classification (NCBI taxonomy): domain Bacteria; kingdom Bacillati; phylum Actinomycetota; class Actinomycetes; order Micrococcales; family Promicromonosporaceae; genus Promicromonospora; species Promicromonospora sp. NPDC050249. The sequence continues at coordinate 205,797 of NZ_JBFAKY010000003.1, forward strand.
CCAGGAGCAGCCAGGGCAGGCCGGACGCGGTGAGTACGAGCGCCGCGACCTGGCCGCCGTGTGACGCAGCGGCCCAGCCGAGGGCAAACCAGAGGACCGAGTTGCCCAGCTGGCTGAGCGTGCTTGCGGCGAGGAAGACGAGCCAGGCGCGGGGGAGCGGGGTAGGCATGCCCGTGAACCTGGGGGATCGACCGGGTTGAGGGTCAATGACTGCGCGCGTATTGGCCGTGGATCCGTCCGCTGTTACAGCGGTAGGGGCAACCGGGGTCCCGTGCATGGTCACGACGGCCGCATGGTCAACTGCGCTGTATCGCGTCGCAGTGAGGGGGCGTAGCTAGGGTGGACGGATGGAGCCAGTGTTGGTGCAGGTGACGAGCACGTTCGACGACGAGGCCGCTGCCCTTGAGCTTGGTGAGGGCGCCGTGCTGGCCCGACTGGCGGCGTGCGCGCAGCTTGAAGGCCCCATCACGTCGGTCTTTCGATGGCAGGGAGAGATGCACCGGGAACGCGAGTGGCGGCTCGTCCTCAAGACCCGGCCTGCCTTGGCCGAACAGCTTGTGCGGCACGTGCAGGCTCTGCACACGTATGAGGTGCCGGAGATCGTAGTCACCCCGATCATCAGTGCGAGCCCGGAGTACCTTGCGTGGGCGATGAGTGGGTCCGACGAAACTACGAGTCCGGAAGTGGGTCGTGCCGAGGGATCGTGACCGCGGTGATCGACATGCTCATCCAGATCACGCCCGGCGGTGTGCGCCTTCCAATCGACACGGCGTTGGGCAGGTAATGGCCACTCGGCACCGTCTCTGCCTTCTACAACGCTCGAAGCCCAGGTCAGGAACAGTTTCCGACCCTGAGCGGGTGACGGAATTAAACCCGCGCAATTAGTTTGGAAGCCTTGCCAGGTGGCGATTGGATGATGCGGGCCAACCGGCGGAAAAGGGCTGCTGACCTGGTCTTATTGTAATGCTGGAGTGGGTCGGCGTGGGGTCGGGACTGGCCCTTATTGGCCCTAGCTAGGGCCAGATTGGCGAGAGTTAGGGCCAATAAGGGCCAGTCTCGTCAGGCCTGCTTCGCCAGGAACGCCAGTGGGTCGCCCCGACGTAACACTCAGTCCGGCTGGACGGTTCGACGCTAGGTTGGCGGCCGTGAGCGACATGCCAGCGAAGATCGTCCCACCCGTCGATGAGCTCGACTTGTCCGGCGTCCTGGTTCGAACGGACTACACCGACGATGCCCGCTTCCAGGAGGTGCTCGCCGAAGCTCGCCAGCAAGTTGGGCCGAATGGTACGGACAGGGCAAGCCTCCTGATCGTGGAGGACCCGCGGTTGGCCCGAATCACTCCTGCGAGAATCCCGGAGATGGTCGAGGTGGAGGATTTCGTCTTCGTCGCGGACGCGCGGTCGATGCTCGACAGCACTCTCCTCGTCGTGGATGTCTTCAACGGTTCCGAGACGTACCTAGCTACGTTCAGAATCGTCCCTGAGGCTGTCCTCGCGATTGAGGTGAACCTTGTCTTGGCGAACCTCGACTTCATCGATTTCCTGGAGGTCGTGGACCCCGATGGGGTCTTCCGAGAGTCGTTCGGCTAGGCCGGTGGCGTCACCGCAGGGGCGCCATCCCACTACCGGGGAAGGCGGCCATTTTGCATGCTCCGGGAAGATTGCTCGAGCTCGTAGGAGGGACTCCACCGCACGCACCTTCGGCACCCGGCGGCACGGGCACAGCCGGCGAGCCGCCATGACGGACGAGCACGTGGCTGCGCGCAGCGCGACTGACACGGCTGCGCGGCTAGGGCAGTCGAACGGCTGGACGGAAGGTCCCGCGGACCGCCCCGGAGAAGGCCACACGCCTCTTGCAGATCGAGGCACCTAGAGCGATTTAGCTCGCCTTGGGTGCGGGCTGCACACCTCGTGCTGAGGAGGTGTGCGGCGTATGGCTGTGACGATTGCTGTGATGTCGGGCGGGGACGGGTATTCGTACTTCATGAGGTCGGTTGCGGCCGGAGACGGCGACCGGTCGATGAGTACCCCGTTGACGCGGTACTACACCGAGACGGGCACTCCGCCCGGCCGGTGGATGGGTTCCGGGGTCGCGAGCCTGGGCTCGAACGAGCTGGGGCGCCTGCTCGTGGGGGACATGGTGACCGAGGAGCAGATGGCCCGGCTGGCGGGCAAGGCCCTGGACCCGATCACGGGGGAACAGCTCGGTCGCGCCTACCCGGTGTACGGACCCAACGCGGGCGGTAAGTCTCGGCGTGCGGTGGCGGGGTATGACTTCTCGTTCGCGCTGCCGAAGTCGGCCTCGATCTTGTGGGGTGTGGCCGATGCCGGGGTCCAGGAACAGATCGTGGCGATCCACCACGCGGCGGTGGCCGAGGTGTTCGCGTTCATGGAACGCGAGCTGGCCGCGACCCGGACCGGAGCGTCTGTCGCCGGGAACGCGACAAGCGCGGCAGGGGAGGGCGGCGCGGTGGCGCAGGTCGGTGTCACTGGCCTGATCGGTATGGCGTTCGATCACTGGGACTCACGGACCAACGACCCGCACCTGCACACCCACGTCGTGGTCTCCAACAAGGTCAAAACGCTCTTGGACGGGAGGTGGCGGTCTCTGGACGGGCGGGGGCTGCACGCTGCGACGGTCGCGATGTCGGAGCTGCACGAAGCAATCGTGATGGACCACCTGACCCGCACCTTGGGTGTTGGGTGGGAGCTGCGGCCCAGGGCCGGGCAGGGCCGCAACCCGGGCTGGTCGATCAAGGGCGTCCCGGATGATCTGATGGTGGCGTTCTCGCGCCGGTCGGTACAGGTCAACACTCGCGCTGACGAGCTGATCGCGGAGCACGTCGCGAAGTACGGGCGCCGCCCTAGGCGGCCCACGATCAACAAGTACCGGCAGCGGGCCAGCCGGGAGACCCGTCCGGACAAGACGCACCACTCCCTGGCCGATCTGGCCAGAGCGTGGCGGCTGCGTACTGCCCAGGTCCTGGGCCGCGACCCCGGTACGTGGGCCGGCGACCTCGTGTCCAAGGCGCCGCCTCGAGTGCTGCGGGCTGATGACGTCCCGCTGGACGTGATCGATGACCTTGCCGAGATGGTGGTGGTCGTGGTTTCGGAGAAGCGGCCGACGTGGCGGCGCTGGAACCTGTATGCCGAAGCGGCCCGGCAGACCAAGGCCCTGCGGTTCGCCTCCGCGGCTGACCGGATGGCCGTGGTCGCGGCGATTACGGACCGGGCAGAGGGCGGTTCGGTGCGGTTGACGCCGCACGACCTGGCCGTCACCCCCGAGGAGTTCCGCCGCCCGGACGGAAGCAGCATCCTGCGCCCGAAGGACTCGGCCCTCTACTCCTCGCAAGCCCTTCTGGACGCCGAGGCACGGCTCCAGGACCGTGCTGGCACCCGCACGGGCCCGACCATCCGCCTGGATGCGGTCGAGCACGCCACCGCCACGGGCGGTCCCGGTGAGCGGACGTGGGCGGTCTCAGTCGAGCAGGCTGAGGCCATCGCCCGTGTTGCTGTCTCGGCTCGGCAGGTGGACCTGCTGGTCGGCCCGGCTGGCACCGGGAAGACGACCACCATGCGAGCCCTGCGCGCTGCATGGGAGCACGAGCACGGCCCCGAGTCCGTCGTCGGGCTCGCGCCGTCGGCGGCTGCCGCAGCGGTCCTGGCCGAAGATTTGGGGATCGCGTGCGAGAACACGGCCAAGTGGCTCTACGACCACGTCCACCAGGCCGCCGTGTTCCAGCCGGGGCAGTTGGTCATCGTTGATGAGGCCACGCTCGCCGGGACCCTGACCCTGGACCGCATCACCGCACATGCCGCCGAGGTGGGGGCGAAGGTGCTGCTGGTCGGCGACCCGGCCCAGCTCCAGGCCGTCGAGGCCGGCGGAGCGTTCGCACTCCTCGCCGCCACCCGGGAGGCCGAGGACAGGGTGCCGGAACTGACCGAGGTGCACCGGTTCGCCCACACGTGGGAGAAGCACGCCTCCCTCGCGCTACGCCACGGACACGATGAAGCGATCGACACTTACCTGGACCACGGACGGGTCCGCGACGGCGACGCCCAGGACATGGTCGAGACCGCGTACGCCGCGTGGAAGGACGACCTCGCCGACGGCAAGACCTCCGTGCTCGTCGCCTCGGACAGCGAGACCGTCCGGGCGGTCAACGAACGCGCCCGCACCGAACGACTCCAGACCGGCGCCACCGATGCTGGCCGGGCCGTGCGGCTCGCTGATGGGCTCGACGCGTCGGCAGGGGACGTGGTCATCACCCGGCGCAACGACCGCCGCCTGCGAACACGGAATGGCTCGTGGGTGCGTAACGGCGATCGATGGACGCTCGTGAAGGTCCGCGGTGACGGGTCGGTCGTCGTACGTCGACCCGAAGCCGAGTACGGCAACACGGTCGTGCTCCCCGCGGCGTACGCGGCCGAGCACCTGGACCTCGGCTACGCGGTGACCACCCACCGTGCCCAAGGGCTCACGGTCGACACCAGCCACCTCATCACCGGGCCAGGCATGACCCGGGAGAGCCTGTACGTCGGCCTGACCCGGGGCCGGGAGAGCAACACGGCCTACGTCATCACCGACACTCCCGTGGAGATCACGCCGGACGACCACGAGGACCCCACACCCCGAAGCATCCTGGCCGGGATCGTCCGCACGGTCGGAGCCGAGAAGTCCGCGACCCAGGTCGGCAAGGACGAGGCGCAGCGGTGGGGTTCGGTCGCGCAGCTCGCCGCCGAGTACGAAACCCTGGCCGCAGCCGCAGAACGCGACCGCTGGACCCGACTACTCCACCAGTGCGGCCTCCCACCCCGGGACGCGGACCAGGTCATCACCGCGCCCGCGTTCGGAGCCCTGACCGCCGAGCTCCGCCGCGCCGAAGCAGACGGCCATGACATCGAGAGTGTGCTGCCCCAGCTCGTGGCCCAGCGGGGTTTGGACGACGCCGACGACCCGGCAGCCGTCCTGCACCACCGCCTCGCGACCGCCACCGCGCGACCCGTCCGCCAGGACGGACTGACCATCCAACGACGCCCATCACGACGAATCGCGGGCCTCATCCCCGAAGCTGGCGGGCCCATGACCGATGAGTACCGCCAGGCCCTCCAGGAGCGGGCAGTGCTTATCGAACAACGTGTCACCGTCCTCGTCCAACGCGCCATCAACGACCATGAGCCCTGGCTCGCCGCGCTTGGTCCTGAATCAGGCGAGCCCGGAGCCCGACACGCATGGAACGCCGCTGCACGCATGCTCGCCGCCTACCGCGACCGCTACGGCATCACCAGCAGCACACCACTCGGAGACGGCCCAATTACTACTGATGCTCAGGCGGTCGTTGCTGCGCGCGCCGCTACCGCCCTCCGTCAAGCGACACGATCTCCGGTCACGCAGATCCAGCGGCCGGACGTCATACGCCGCGGGCAAGGCATCCGCATGTGAAACAAGCGCAGTTCTCGTCGCACGTAATTGACGCTGCGACTGTGATTCCCATCGGAGATCACCCTGCGATCACCCGCTGCTCGGTGCCACACGCTCGAAGTCGGCCGTAGTCTGCTGCGTAGCGCTAGGGTGCCCTGGACCGCAAGGCTCAATCGCCGCAGCCGCCGCAATCGTGATCCTGTTGATCCTCGACCGATTCTCTGCAGTATCCCGCGAAACCGGTCGCGAGGTCGGAGGTAACCAAATGGATGGTTTTGATTTCCTGAGTCTTTTCGACGACTCGTACTCAATCATCAGTTCTCCGGCTGCGGCTTCTAGGCTTCCGGAGCGGGATGGACGACGGTGCGGCTGATCAGCCGAAGGCTGATCATTTCCACGCCTCGTCGCTTTGATCGTTGTGATCTGCACCTGGGCGGACAGCAAGCGCATTGGAGGCGGCATGGAGATTGATGGCGATCAGAGTGTTGAATCGTGGGAGCCTGATCTTGTTGCGTCACACGTTGCCTACTTCTTTATTCCCTTGCCTGATGCCCTGACGCTCCCATCGCCCTATATGTTTAGGGCGATTGAGCAAGTGCCTCACGATCGGATGCAGAAGGATGGACTGCCCCCGATGTGTGTTGGGGCTTCACTCTGCTTTCATCAGATCGAAGTGCCTGCGCCGGGTCGGGAAGAAATGCTCGCGCTCTTTGAGCTTGCCGCACAATCTCTCCCGGATTCGTCTAGGCCGTCGAATCCGACAGGGTCGCCTGGAAAACTGGATGCACCTAGCATCACAATGACCGTCGTCGAGATGGCGGTCGCAGTCGATTTGCCGGAGGGTGTCGATGATGCACCCGAGGAATCGGGTGCCACCGAGGATGGTGTCATTGATGACCCGATTTCAGATGCGTTCGACCGAGGCCTGGAGTATGTCCGAGAATTTCAAAGAGCGCATTATATTGCAAAACACATCCCAGTGCGTCTCGTGACGCGCGAATCCCTGCCGTTTGCTATCCCATTTGCAGTGCGAGAACTGCGGGACAAGGATGGTCAGCCGCTGCCCTTTGAGGCTCCGATGTCCATGTACCTTCTAAATGCGAACATTCCTGGGGTATCAGTCGAATGGTCGGAAGGTGATGCGCATTTGCTGAACACGGCGATTGCGCACCAGGCTGCAGGTTCCGCTTTCTCATCATATGCAGACTTAGTGCGAGAGGCCAATGTTGCCTTCTCCAGGGATGGTTCCTACAGGTCTACCGTATTGTTTTCCGCGACCGCGTGCGAGGTCCTGTTCGACGAGCTCTTGTCACATTTAATGTGGGAGGAGGTTCATCGCCCCGAATCTGCTGCAGAGATCTTTGATTCGCTCGAATCCATTTCGAAGCGTGTGAAGACGCAGTATCACGAGCGCTTGGGCGGGGTGTGGTCGCTGGATGCAGAGGGCCCGGTCAACCGGTGGTGGACGGACGTCGCAACACTTCGAAATCGTGTCGTTCACGGGGGTTACGGGCCAACCCTGAACGAGGCGCGCGCTGCTATTGATGCAACACAGAGTCTCGTTGAGTTTATGGGAGATCGTGTTGCGAGTAAACTTAAGAAGTATCCGCGTACGGCGATGATTCTGTCGGGCCAGATCGGGCTTGAGCGCAGGGGTAAGTGGAGCAGGCGTATGCGGGATCTCGTGGAGAGCAAGACGGAGGTTCCGTGGCGGGAGACTTTCGCTCGATGGCGTTCTGCTATGCAGCGTGCGCGTGTGGACGGTCGACTCGGAGGCGCACCGTCGGCTGTCGACTCCCCGGTGCTGCTTGTGGTCAGAACGTCGGGGTCGGACCAGTGGGTTGTGCATGATGCGCGCAGCGGAGCGGCGGCAGTTGTTGATTCGACATCTGTCCTGGGCATTGAGCCCGCGCAATTAAATAGGATCGCGAAAATTCGCGAGTCATACTCAAAGGACGGGGAACGGCGCAATGTCTCGGCTTTCATTTATGGGGCCCGTGTAACGTCTGTTCCAACGGATGCCTGGATTCCTGACTACCGACTTGTGCCAGAAGCGAGTGTCATGGTGGATGGCAATGATTTGGACCCGGTGTAGGTCGTTTTGAACGCTACAGCCAGCTCGGTTGGTTGGGGAATGTGCGCATATGGACTGCGGTAACGGCCAAGGCGCGGGCTGAACAGGCGAGGACGACCTGTGCCTAGCGAGGACACGTACTGCGTCGCCCTCGTGGGCGACTCCTGACCGCACCGCCTGAGCAGGTCACGAGGGCGAGTCGGGCGCCATGGATCTGCGGGCTCGGGTCGGACGCGTCGGGCGCGGGCGAGGGTACGGTCAGTACATGCCGACTCCGTCGCCAGGACCAACTGCTTATAGGGTTATGCAGGGGCAGGAGAGCGTATTGAGCGACCCTGCAATGACTGCCATCGTCTCGGTGGCACTCGGTGCCCTACTAACCTTCCTTGTCCAATGGATGTTGTCGGGCCGGCAAGCGCGTCATGAGGTCGCGAAGGAGGACCGTGAGTCTCGCCGAAGCCTCTACGTTCGGGTTGCGCTGGCCTTCGATCAGATCAACCACTTGATCCTCGAATGGATCCGCCTCGATCTGGAAGGTAAGGCTGGCGAGGATGCAGACAGGGTCCGGACCGGCTATGGCCTTGCGGAAGCGATGAACCTCATGACCGCGCTGGCCTCGGAGGTCGAGATCACCGGTCACCCCGTCCTAGCCGAGTTCCTTCACGACGTGGCGTCGCGCGAGAACTTGCCTCTGGATGAGCACGGACACAACCGGCTCATATCGGACGTCACTTCCGACGAGTGGGAGGATTTTCGCCGCAAGCTTCTCCATCAACGCGGAAACGCGGTCGCCCTCATGCGAGTTGACATCGAGGCACTCAGTGGCCGACTGGCTCCGTGGCCGATCCGTGCGATCTGGGCCTGGCGCGCGCGCAGGGCTTTGCGCGAGGCGGGCAGCACCGCAGAGACGGGCGTGGTTTAGCAATCCGGGATTGTGCAAACGCACCGCCTCGGCATCAGCGCGGCCCATGCTGGCACCCAAGTCCTCGCGACCGGCGACCACGCCACTGTCATCAAACTCGCCACCGGTGAAACTCTCTCCGCACACCTCATCGAGCGAGCCCCACAAGACCTACTTGCACAACCACGAAAGACGCACGCGGCGGCGTGTTTTTGCTGCAACCGCTATAGAAAGTGACGACGACTTTTCGGGACTCAAGTCGCTAGAAAAGGCGGCTATCCTCGTCGTATCGCGCCGACCTCTTGGATGTAGGGCGTCGCAACTTCTCAAGTTCAATGTAGATGAGGTGCATGACCGAGTCGAGCTTTTCGGAAGGCAACTCTCGGTGAGGTCGAGGATCGTTCCACGGAGACTTCTGCGGTAGTTCCTCGCACTCGGGGTACCGAGGGACGAGGTGGGCATGCACGTGGGATTCAGTATTGCCGAGCACAGCAACGTTGACACGCTCGCAGCCTGTGGCATTGCGGATTGCTGTGCTGGCGCGACGTACATCCATAAAGAACCCGAGGACGGAATCTGGTGAAACGTCCTCGAGGCGGTCGAAGTGCTCGTGCAGTGTCACGATGCAGCGTCCGGGAAACCGCTCATCACTATATAGGCCGATATTGGAGTGGCTGAGACGATCTATCGGGTGGTACAGGCTAAACCCGCACTCGGGACACGCATCTGCGTGTTGCGTGTCCGTAATGGGCTCAGTCTTGTTCGTCATCGTCTCCACATTCTAGAATGTTAGGTATTTCCGTGCAATAGGAGCTAGGGTCTCGGAAAAGAAGACCTCTTCAAGGTGTGTCTGAAGCTGGCGTGCCAGTTTCCGTGCCCGCGCGAACTCTGTTGGCGCTCGTGGGTCATTAGTCTCCGTGCACTCTCGTTTGACCCGGTCACGCCACTCCTGCTGACCGAGGAGCCCGTTGAACTCGTCCGTGACATCAAGGGTCTGTGCGATCGCACGGACAGCCGATGTATCCCCTTTGGAGTGAAGGACTGCCCCAAGATCGAGCATGCGGAGGATTGGGGGCCGAGAGTACGCATCACAGAGGGATGTGTGGAGGTCGGGATGCTCCGCCAAGACGACGGTCATGAGCGGTGCCAAGGCACTCGCGTAGGTGAACTTGCGAGAGATGAGGAGCTTCAGGTATCGCAGCGAGTAGCGGGCTGGTGGCGGTGTCTTCGCTTGATAGTCAATCGACAAGGTTCGCCAGTACCGCGCCAAGTCGTTGAGGAGAAAACGAGGCATGCCACTCGCGCTCGGCGGGCGCGCTTCTAGATAGCGCCCGATGATTGCTTCGATTAGGCGCGCGTGTTTTGCGGGATCGTAGAGGGAGACCGACTCTTCCAAGAGGAGCACCCGCCGCGAATGAGAATGGTTGGTATCGCGCTCCAGCCCGATAACATCAACAAGGTCGGGTGCGGATACCATGATGCCAAATAGCCCGGACGTGCCAGGCTTGCGGATGTCGTTGGCTTCTCCGATTGTGGCACGGAGGTTATCCGCAATCGTCAGGGTGCGCCGGTACGCTCCAGGCTGGACATCAAGGCCATACGCGATTACGAGATAGTCAAAGTCGGAGGCTGGAGTCATCTCAAAGCGTGCCATGGAACCGAACGCCACTACGTCTATGGGCGGATCTGGCTCGCCGAGCTCGTTCTTCAGTACTTCCCGAGCGCGCTCAACTCTCGTTGCACTGAGGTTGATAGCTGCAAGGAGGTTGGGATACCGGTCGGCGTCAAGGGACAACACGCCGAGCGCACGAGTGAACTCTTCTTCAACCTGGCTCGGGTGCAACGCGTCAGACACGGTAGCCTCCTTGTCTGCGCGAGGTTAGCACTCGACCCTGACAGTCAGCCGATCGCTGTAAGTAATTCACCCGCAGAGGGCTACTGCTCACGCTCATGCGAGTCCCGCATCCGCGCCCCTGCTTCACGGAGCTGGGTGTGGATGTTCTTGGTGGAGACGCCGTAGTGATCCGCAATCTGCGGTGCGGTCCAGCCTTGCTCGTAGCGCGCCACCACCTCGGCAACCCGACTGTCCGGCAGTCCTTGCTTGCGCATCGTTACGCCCGCGTCCTAAGGAGGCCCAAGACCGTGCTCTTGCCGAGCGAGTGGCGCCGACATAGTTCAGGGGTTGGCGTCCCGCCAAGGTACTCAGCCACAAGGCCATCGACCTGCTCCTGAAACAGGCGATGGCTGATCTTCCGAGGCTGGCGCTGCTCGCGGAGGCGCGTTTCCCTGGTCGGGACCCCTGTTTATCTCCCGATGCACCTTGGTCAGGTCATCTAGACGGTTAGCGAACGTCCGGCTGCGCTCGACCCTGCCTCACCATCGATCTCATGCCCTGAATTGCGGACGAGTTCGTGCCACGGATGTGCCACGCATGAGCACCGTGCCACGCGCATGCCACGCTTCGAATGAGCCTGGGCGGGCGCGGTTGCGCATCAGCGCGCATCGGTGCCAGACTCGACGGCGAGCCCGCAGACCCGCGATATTTCAACGATCCCGCTGGTCGCGGACTCGCCACAAGAACAAGAACCAGACGGTCCGGTTGTAGAGCGTGGACTCGGCACCCCCAGAAGAGGCCGGGGGTTCGAATTCAAGTTCCGGAGATGAAATCCCGGCTTGGTCAGGGCGCTCGGTCGGGCGGACCTTCTCTTTCGCCTGTGAGGTGTCTGCCCTAGATTGTAGCCTCCCGGCGGCCCGTGCGTCGTCAGAGAGCCTTGGTTGAGGTGATTCGGGTCCGACTTGTGAGCCCGGTGCCGAGGTCGCGCAGGTACCGGTTAGTGGTCCGCGATGCCTGGCCTCTCTATTACTTGCACTTCTGCGTGTCGACGCCTTGCCGGGAGTCACTCGTAGTCCGTCGCGGCCCGGAGGGCGTCGTTGACGACTTCCCAGCCGTTCTGGGGAGGATGACGGGGGTAGTGCCCATCGGAGTCCTCGATCCACCCGGCGAGTGCTTCGAGGTACTCGTGCAGTGTCGGGTTGGTCCATGGCGCATCTGACGCCGATTCGATGGCTAGGGCTCGGGCGGTCTCGACCACGGCCCGCTTGCCGGAACCGAAAGGGGCTGAGGGGCATCCGCCAGCGTCACACTGCTCGTCGACGTCGAACTCGCCGTGCTCAAACTCGTAGTGGAAACACACGTAATGCATCTGCTCGAAAATGTCGTACTCGGCAGCGCTGACGGCCACGCGTCGGTGGCACCGACGGCACAGGAGCTCCATCCGGCGATCATGGCAGAGTGGGGTTCCCCGGCAGGCCCCGCCACCGCGACCGAGAGGGCGGGACCTGTTGTCCTGCAGCGGCGTGAGCGCGACGACCTTCCATGAGTTCGTCGCGATTGACCGTGAGCAAGAGTCCATGCGGCTGGTCGTCGCGTCGGACGACTAACCCGCCACGGCCTGTGAGGTGCTGAGTGGGGATGAGGCGAACGGGTAGCCTCAGCGTGGAGCAGACACGAGTCCTGCTCGTCGAGTATTACGACAGCCCGTCGCAGTTCCAGCTACTGCCCTCGCGGTAGCGGCACACCGGCCCGAATCCCCCACAGTTCCCCCAAGGCGCCAGCCGGCCGGCGAACCAGGAGGTCAGGGCCAATCTTCGTACCCCCGGGGTGCCGCCAGTGACCCGCCCGTGAGGTGACTCCTTGCCGGCGGAAAGACCTACCTCACTGGGTCAGCGGTCGAGCTGGCGCTGGAGCGCTGCCTGGATGGCCGGCAGTGCGGGCTTCTCGAAGCCGGCCGTGCGCAGCCCGATGCGGTGCAGGTATCGGTCGTCGTCCTCAGCGCGGCCGTCTTCGTGCCGGCGGATCTCCTTGACCTCGAGCAAACCGAACCACTCCAGGGTCTTGCGCGCAGCGGAGTAGGGGTCGCGGTGGATGCCGTAGTGGCGCAGCCTCACGGCACCGGGGAAGGCCCGCAGTCCGTCCTCGACCCACGAGCCGGTGCCGCAGGAGGCCATTAGCAGCACGGCGATCTCGGAGTCCTCGAGGACGTGCAGCCAGCCGTTGAGGATCAAGCCGGGCGGCATCGCGAAGGCCGCGGCGGACGTCTCGGGGATCGCGTACTCCTCTCGCTCGCCGTGGGCTTGGACGCCGGCCTCGTGGAGCGGCACGAAGCCCTCGAAGCGGTTGCGCTCTCCGGGCTTGCCGGGGACGTCGACAAGTCCGACCCCCTCCAGCCGCTCCAGGGCCTTCCTCACCGTGCGTGCGCGCTTGTCGCGGGCGTTGTGGTAGATCCCGCCCACGTTGCTGTCGGTCGGCAGCGCAGCGACCAGGTCGGCCCAGCCGGTGTGCTGGCTGTCGCCAGCGATGGGAATCTCCAGGTCCGCGAGGTGAGCACGTGCCCCCGGCTTCCGGTGCAGTTGCAGCAGCGCGATGACGGTCAGCTCCAGGCGCAGCGCCGAGCCGAGGCTGGAGGAGATCCGGGTCGCCGGCGGCCGGAGCTCGCGCGGCGGGGCTTTCCGGTCTGAGCTGTCGTCGTCGATGGGGTCGGTCAGGTGCGCGAACGGTCGGCGCAGCCGGAGGCCGACGGTCCGGAGCTTGCCTACCGACCGCTCATAGCCCAGGAGTTTCGCGTCGAGGGCGTTTAGGTGCGCAGGCAGCCCGGGCACCTGCAGGCGCAGGAGACGGCGCTGGAGCTGCTCTCGTTCCTTGGCGGTGGGCTTTCGCGTCCAGTCAATCACCAGCTCCGGCACGACTTCCCACCTCGTTAGGTTGATTCAATCGGAACGTGTTAACCAGCCAGAAGTCGGGTCATCTGGGTCTGGCTGAGTCGAGTCGCGACTGGCCGGTTAAGGCGCGTCTCCAGTCTACTGGATCGGTGGTCGTCGGTGTGTCTCTACTGGACTCACACGGCGCCGACCGGGCGCCCGACCACCTAGAGAGGGGAACGCGTGGGTACGCAGCGTGAGCCGCCCAAGCGGGCGCCGAACAAGCCGCGGCGGCCTGGAGACCTGAGTTGGCTTCGCACCGCGCTTCAGGTCATCCAGACCGCCGCCATCCTGTTCCGCACGTGGCACGACCTGTGAGGTCGTAGCGGTCGGAGGGCCCGGCTGGTTGCAGCCGGCTGGGGCCTCCGACTTCACACGCGACTTCTTCGAGACTAGTACGTCCCCTCCCACCTGTCGCTCGACGAACTCATCTCGAACTCGTCTCAGGGGTGGGAGGGGGCGCCACTGTGGGGACCACCATGGACTTACGAGCCGTCTTCGAGCTGCCGGTCTACATCTGGGTCATGCGCGAGGCCCTCGGCGGGACGTACCCGACCGGCTTCGGCCAACTCGCCCAGCCGCAAGATCAATGGGGAGCGGTTATAGGCCGGTCAGGGGCAGTTCGAATCCGGCAGGTCCGTCCCCGGTGACGCTGCGCCATTGCGCGCGACGGCGGCCTTCCTCGCCACGGGGGTAGGGCAGTCCTGCCTCTAGTGCGGCGGCTTCGATCGCGCGCATCGTGATGCCCACGCCGGACGGAATCGGTGCGTGCCTCACCCAGAAGCCGTCTTGGAGGGTCCATGCTTCACATCGGGCCAGGTCCGGTCCGGTGCCGTGCCATACCCGCAGTGCGGCCGGTCCGGGAGCGGTCTGCTCGGCGGTGGCGATCTGCGCGGCCAGCGGCGAGAGTGAACCGTCCACAGCAGGGATAAGAGAGGCCAGGACGGGCAGAGCGCCAGCTTGGTCGATGGTGCCGGTGGTTTCGTCCGCGGCGCTGCGTACGATCGCTGGTGCGTGTCCCATCGCGACTGAGCGTCCGGCCCAGGCCAGCATGTCGAGGTCGTTGACGCCGTCCCCGACCGCCACCGTGTGATCCGCACGGATATCCAGGTGGCTGCGGACGGTGTCGAGGGCGACAGCCTTGTTGACGCCGGGTGCAGTGACGTCGAGCCAGTCCACACGTTGTGGGGCCGCCGTGACCCCTGTGGCGCGGAGCGCGTCGGTGTAGCGGCGGAGATCGGGGGCGGTGAGCGCGATGCGGGTCGCAGGCTCGGCCATGAGGTCGGCTAGCGGGACAGCCTTCTGATGCCCGTTGAGTTCGCCAGGTTCGAAGGGGCTGCTGGTGCGCCAGCCCCATCCGATCTCCTCGATCGCCACTCGCACGGCCGGCGCTACGTCCACGGCGCACTGGATGACGGGTGCAGGGTCGAACAGGCAGACCTCGACAATTTCGTAGCCAGACGGTGTAGACGGGTCCAGGTGAATGGTCAGGGCTCCGTTGGAGCACACCGCCCACCCGGTGGTGAGGCCCAGCCGGGTAGCGATCGGCAGTAGCCCCGCCAAGGATCTGCCCGTGGCGAGCACAACCTCATGGCCGGCCGCACGGACCAGGTCCAGCGTCTCGACCGTCCCGGATGGAATCCGCCGGTCGCTGTCTATCAGCGTGCCGTCGATATCCAGAGCAACGAGGACCCGAGCGGATGTGGCGGTCACGGCACTCATAGGGCCACGACCTGCCGCAGCGCTGAACGCACCTGGACTTCCAGACCGTCGTGCTCGCCAGTCCACAGCGTGTGCCCGGGAACGAACATGCGGTGGTCCAACGGGGACTCGCACCCCAAGGCTCGCGCGATCTGCTCTCCGCGGTTGATGTCCGTGGGCTGTAGGCAAATCCGGCCACGAGTCAACGTCACGATCTCGATCTGGTCCGGGCCCACCGTCCGCAGAGCGTCCGTGGCGGCGGCCATGGCGAAGATGAGCTGATCCATGGCGGTGAGCGCCCCGTCATCGCGGGTCGACCGAACTCTCATCGCGCTCTCCTCTGTCCGATACAGGGGCGGCAGTGCGCCCTCGATTTCATGGCTCGGGAGCCGATTGCCGGATCCGAGCAACTTCTGGCACCTTACTGCCTTTTTAGTAAGGTGCCAAGGATTAGGTCCGGAACTAGAGGCAGAGGCGCTACGTGCTTGCAACGTAGAGTGAGTGCGCGCGTCGGCTCTTTGCGCAGGCTGGAGCAGGTGTGAAATGGAGCAGAGGAGCGATCGAGGATGAGCAGCGACGGGCAGTGGACGAGCGTGTCTCTGCCATACGTGACCGGCGAGCCGGGCGATGTCTGGGCTGCAGAGGCCAAGGCTCATGGCGGCAAGGGCACGCAGCGGCTCGTGGCCGTGGACACGCGGCCCGCTCCCGAGTCCGTCGCCCGCGCTTTGGGGCTTCAGCCCGGTGAGGAGGTAGTGCTGCGCTCCCGTGTGATGCTCCTGGACGGCCGCCCGGTGGAGCTCGTTGACTCGTACTACCTGGCCTCGATCGCGAGCGGTACTCGGCTGGCCGAGATGAGCAAGATCCCCGGCGGCGCCGTCGCCCACCTGGTAACTCTGGGCTACCCGTCTCGGCGGGTGGTCGAGGACGTCACCGCACGCATCGCGACCCCAGCGGAGGCCGAGGAGTTCGGCCTGGAGCTCCCGGCAGTCGTGGTCGAGCTTGCCCGAGTGATCTTCTCCGATGACGACCGACCGGTTGAGGCCAGCGTGATGATCTCGCCGGCCGAGACCCGCAGACTGCGTTACGAGATCACCCCGTGACACACCGGACACGTGCGGGAGCAGGCCATGCCCCGCGGAACTGATCAGCGGCCTCGCCACGAGCAGGTCGCCGCTGAGCTGCGCGAGCAGATCCTTTGCGGTGATCTGGCGCCCGGGGCGCAGCTGCCGTCGACCGCCCAGCTCATGGCGCGGTTCGACGCGGCGAATGCCACCATCCAGCGTGCGCTGAAGTCCCTGAAGGACGAAGGGTTCCTCAACAGCCGTGTCGGCAAGGGCGTCTACGTCCGCAACCAGCCGCCGCTGGTCATCGACACCGGCGCCTACCTACCACCGGATGGCTCGTTCTCCTACGAACTGCTCGACGTCGAGACCGTCAACCCGCCCGCCGACATCGCCACCGCCCTGGGCCTTGCTGACGGAGAACAGACGGTGCGGCGCCGCAGGATCCTGCTCCACGATGGGCAGCCGCTTGAACTGTCCGCCTCGTACTACCCGGCAAGCATCGCTGAGGGCACGCCGCTATCCGGACCAGGCAAGATCGCCGGCGGTGCGCCCAAGGTCTTCGCGAATCTTGGTCTGCCTCCCCGGGCCTTCGTCGATCGCGTCTCAGCAAGGCCTCCAACACGAGAAGAGGTCGAGATGCTCGACTTACCCGTGCGTGCCCTGGTGATCCGCCAGCTCCGCGTCGTGCTCTCCGACGACGACCGGCCAGTCGAAGCATCGGTACTGGTCAAGGGAGCGCACCTGTACGAGCTCCAGTTCAGTCGCCTGGTGCCCGACTCGGACTGAATCCAGTCGTGACCGAGACAAGCGGTTGGCCCGGGGTGACCACGCGCAGGATCACTCTTGCTGTGTCTCGTTCTGCACCCACTCCAGGTACTTCTGGTGTCCGCCGATCACGGGCGTCACCAGAACTTCCGGAACATCGTAGGAGTGTTCACGCACGATGTACTCGGTGAGCCGGTCCGCGAGAGCAGCGGTCGTCTTGAACGTGACGCGCCATTCCTTGTCCTTCTGCACTGCGCCGTCCCAGCGGTACACGCTCGTGACCGGGCCCTCGGCCTGCGCGCATGCCGCGAGCCGCGCTTCGACAGCCGACGAGGCGAGAGCCTCGGCTTCCTCCACGGCATCAAACGTCGTCGCAACCTGCACGAACTTCACGTCGCCCGGATTGTTCGCCATGGCAGCGAGCGTACCGGCGTCGGGCAAGCGTGGGATTGAGGCGCGGGTGCCCGCTATTGTCGCCCGGGTACTGGTGCGGTGTCAGACTCGCGCTGGCGACACGGCGAGGGGACGGTGGGTGCGATCGAACTGCTTCTGGACCGCGCGTCGGACACTCGTCGTCTGGGTCGAGGCGTTCGTGAGTTCGGGCAGGTCCCGGCCGAGGACCGCCCCTGGGCTGGCGTGTGAGGCGCGGGCCAGGGCGGATCGACAGGCGGTTCGTCGTGCCGTTCTATCTGAGGATGAGCGGTGCCAGCGCGCTTGCCTATTTGCCCGACGTCGAACGGGGCCTTGTGCGCGCGAGCGGCAAGATCACTGCGACGGAGGTGCGGTGGCTGCTGAACACAGGGGACTGGCGGCGGATGGCTATGGGTGCGTGGTTCGCCCTGGCAGTCCCGGCGGAGGAGGTCCGCGACACCGTCGTCGCCGGCATGGCCGAATCACACCGCGATGACTCAGCGCTGCCACTTGCGGCCGTCAGTGCGATGCTCGCCGGGCAGGATGCACTGGGAGCGATGGAGACCTACCTCGAGCGGATCATCGATCAGCCTCGTCGGGACCAATCGTTTGAGATCGTGGCCGCCGCGATCGCCCACCTCGGAGGCACACCACCAGTGGCTCCCGCGACGTGGGCTGTCGAGGCATTC
The DNA here is from genome assembly GCF_040656015.1 of Promicromonospora sp. NPDC050249. Taxonomy (NCBI): domain Bacteria; kingdom Bacillati; phylum Actinomycetota; class Actinomycetes; order Micrococcales; family Promicromonosporaceae; genus Promicromonospora; species Promicromonospora sp. NPDC050249. The sequence continues at coordinate 223,581 of NZ_JBFAKY010000003.1, forward strand.
GAAGAACTACTCGCCACCGCGCAGGATCTTCAGAAGACGTTCCGGACCCGGCGCCCTCGAAGACGAATGTAACCGCCGCGGGGACCGCTGTGCGCCGAAGTGGTGTGCGCATCTGACCTGCACGGATGTGTCCGCACACCCTGGTGTGCGGACATCTTGGTGTGCGCAAAGCGTGCGCTCGCCAGTCATCATCGACGCATGGATGTGTACGTGTGCGCGGGTCGCCCGGCAGTGGCCGGCGGGTCGAGTCCGCTGCGCCAACCGTGGGGCCATGCCCATGCGCGAGCGCGCGCCGATTCCACGTTCAGCCTGTGAGCGATGCTCACGAGTTGGGGGACATGTGTTCGCCCTGTTCGCTGCCATGTCCCCCACCCGGAACGTATCTGGAAAGGCTGCATGGGGGACGTCAACTGGTACCTCGCCGGGTACAGGTGGGGTGCACAATCGTGAGCATGGGGCAGGCAGGTGCAGGTGCATGCGGGCTAACTCGGACATGCGCGGTGGTGGCAAATTGCCACCACCGCGGGACCTGCGGGTTCGCTCCGGCCTGCCGCGCGGTCAGAGCTGGGCCGCCTCCAGCTTTAGGGCTAATCCGGACAGTTGCGGTGGTGCCAATTTGGCACCGCCGCCTGACCTGGGGTTCTACCGAACTACCGACGCGCCACTGGGTTCCGGCACTGGAGAACAAGCCGGACAATAATGGTTCTGCCAATTTGGCAGGACCATATGACCTGGGCAGACGCCCCGGGTCCCAGCGTCAAAATTGCTGAGTCCAGGTGTCGACGTCGGCATCGATCACCGACCACCGCACCAGGACGACCACCGCCCGATCCGAGGGTCCGGAAGCGATCCAGGCCGCGCCCACGACTGAGCGCGAGGAACAAACCGGACAAGTATGGTCCCGCCGATTTGGCGGGAGCGTACGACCTGGGCGAACGTCCCAGCGCCCAGCACTGGATCTACTTCGTGCAGGCCTCGACGTAGGCCTCCACCGCAGACCGTCGCACCACGACCCGTCGGCCGACCCGAGTTCCGGTTAGCAGCCCACGCCGCACCAACTCTCCGGCCGTCCACGATGAGACACCGAGATACGCACCGATGTCCTTATACGTCAGATACGGGTCCTCAGGGTCGCCCGCTTGCTCGGCCCGGTACCGGTCCAGCACCGACCGCCGCACCCGCAGCCGGCCAGCGATCCGCGCGCACGGTCCGACGCGTCCCCGGCGCACCAGCTCGCCGAACCACCAGCGAGACACTCCCAGCACCTCGGCGGCCTCGGCCGCCGTCAGCAGGGGATCGTCAACGGCAAACGGCAGCACACCCTCGGTATCCATCTCTGACTCCTGTCTGGCAACGGTCAACGACAGGTAGGTGTGCACGAACCTCCAAGAGCCCGCCGCTGCCCAGCCCCGCAGAAGGGGTCGGGCAGCGGCAGGCGTCACCCGCTCAGCCCAGGGAACTCCACGACATTGGACGCCCGCCTCGCCGCATGGATTTCGGCCATGCGTGCCGCCAGACGTTCGTCGCCGTCGTCGGTGGCGTGCTGGTAGACCATCGCTGCGGCGACGGTCGAGTGCCCGATCCGCCGTTGCAGCTCGGCCAGCGTCGCCCCGGCCTCGGCGGCACGAGTAGCCGCGAGATGTCGCAGGTCGTGCCAGCGGAGTTCAAGAGGCGCCCCAGCGCGCCTCTTGGCGCGAGAAAACATCGACGAGCGGTTCCCGCCGCGCACCGGCCGCCCCGCCGCCGTCGCGAACACCAGCGACCGTGGACCGGGCCCGGTGTAGCGCTCCAGGTGGGCCAGGAGGACTCGGGCGGCCTCCGGCGGCAGGTGGACCTTGCGACGGCCAGCGTCCGACTTGGGCGGGCCGAACGCGACCGGCTTGCCCGGCACGTCGACGAGGGTCTGCCGCACGTTGAGCCGCACGCCGCCCTGCGGCGTCCGCTCGACGTGCTGGCGTTCGAGCGCGAACAGCTCGCCCGCCCGAAGCCCGGAGTGCGCGGCGACGATCACCGCCGCGCGGTACCGCTCGGACGGTCCGTCGAAGGCTGCTGCGATCGCGTCGACCACGGAGTCACCGGGGACCACGCGTTCCGCCGGCCGGGTCTGACCGGCGCCGCGAATGCTGCACGGGTTTGCCTCGATGAGCCGGTCGCGCACGGCGTCGCCGCAGATGGTCCGCAGCAGCGCGTAGGCGTGCGCGGCCTGGGTCCGGCCGGTCACGATCCCGGCATGCCGCGACTCGACCGACGCGGCACGCGGCTGCCCGGCGGATTGCCACGCCTGCCAGACCGCCGCCGGCATCCGCCCGGAGTCGCCCACCGGCCGTCCAGTCGACCGTGCCCACGCCCGCACGTGGGCCGCGTCGCTCGGCCCACCACCGCGTGCCAGCCACTCCGCAGCAGACGCCGCCGTCGCCACCAGCAGCGCGGCGTACCACTCGCTCACCATGGTGTGAGAGAGCGAGCGCAGGGGGAGTGAGCCGAGGTCGAGCTGCCGCGCACCGCCCGGGCTCGGCAGCGGCGCGAGGATCCAGCGCTGCAGCAGTCGCTCGTAGCCGTCGAGGGTGGAGGGCTTGAGGTCGCGGGTGGCGAGCCACCGCTGCGCGTACTCGCGCAGCGGCACGTCGCCCGTCTCGGGCTCGCGGTACGTGCCCTGGTAAACGTCGCTGAGCACGCGGGCCAGAGCGGCGTTCGCCGCCTTCTCGGACCCGAACGTTCCGATCGGACGGCGCACACCGTCGGGTCCGGTGTACCTGGCCTGCCAGCGGTTCGGGCCGCGCTGCCGGATGTTGCCGTAGGCGCGCCGGATGCTGCGGCGGGGACGCTTGGTCATGCTTCGAGGTGTGCGCGCGCTCCCAGAGGGAGCGCCCTGCGGATCGGGTGAAGCGAACATTGTGGCTCCGGCTCCTGGCCCTGCCGCGAGCGACTTAGGGCCATTTAGGGCCAGTCGGCGCCGCTTCCAACCCTCCAGAATGCACGAAGCCCAGGTCAGAAACACTCTCTGACCTGGGCTTCCGTGCTCTGAGCGGGCGACGGGAATCGAACCCGCGTAATTAGTTTGGAAGACTAAGGCTCTACCATTGAGCTACGCCCGCAAGCCCCGCACTCGAAGCGCGGCGCGGGTGTTACCTTAGCAAACCTCGGCGCCTGCGAAGTGCTCCCGGTGCACCGCGCGCGTCGCCGTCAGGCCGCGAGCCGCTCATGCAAGCCGGGTACCGGTGGGCGGAGCCTGGTCGACGTCGGTCCACACCTCCGTCATGTCGACGATGAGGCCACCGCGCACGGTGATGAATGTCGCCACCTCGAAGTGCTGCTGCTCGCCGTCTGCCATGCCTGTCACGTGGGCACGCCCGGCAGCCCGCTCCTGGTCGGCTACGCAGTCCTCGAGCCGAAAGTTCTGGAAGCCTGGGTAGTCCGCGTTCAGCCGCACCCACGAGTCCGCGTCGAACGTCTCGCCGGTGTGTACGTAGCGGCAGGTGAACGCGGGATCGAGCAGCGTCGGCAGTTCCTCCCACCGGTGCCCGTCGATGACGTCCGCGAGCCGTTCCATGACCTCTCTGGCTGACATCGCTGCAGGATGCCAGACGTTGGCAGGGGCTCCGCAACCCGGAAACCTCAGGGCGCAGCAACCAGAACGTCCCGCACCAGCGTATCCAGCTGCGCATCCGCCTCGAGGAACTGCCGCAAGGTCCGCCGCGCCGGTCCGAACCCGGCGAACTCCTCAGGCGCCAGCCCATCAGGCTCATGAGCGGCCCGGAAGTCCGGCAGGCAACGCAAGAGCGTCTCCAGGATCTCCGGATCCACAGGTGAGTCGATGCGCGACGGCAGCGCCAGAGAATTCCGGTTGATCGAGTCCTGCCACTCGAACGGCGGCGAGATCACAAGGTCACCGCCCACCAGCTCCGACAGATGCAGATGGGTCCGGAACGCCGCAGACAGCACCCGGGTGCGATAGCCCCGCTCGACGAAGATCCGGTAGGCATTCTTCAGAGCAGCCACCCCCGCCCAGTCAAGAGTCCCCGGCGGCAGCAACAGCCCCTCCCGTGCCGCCACGATCTTGAGCCAGTCGTCCAGCCGCCCGCCCATGATCGTCGCAACGGCCCCCATTTCCTCGACCGGCAGCCCCTCACGCTCGCGCCGGTCGAGACCACGCTCGACCGCCTCAGCCACAGCCACCGCCTGCGCCACGGTGAACGACACCGTCGCGTTGACGCTGATGCCGCGGTAGGTCACTTCCTCGATCGCCTCGATACCGACCTGCGTCGCCGGGATCTTCACGATGATGTTCGGCGCCAGCGCCGCGAACTGCTCCGCCTGGCGTACCAAGGCACCGGCGTCCCGGTGCAGGCGCGGGTCGGTCTGGATCGAGAGCCGACCGTTCCGGCCACCGGACTCCTCGAAGGCCGGCAGCAGCAGGCGGGCCGCCTCGACGCTCAGCTCCTGGACCACCAGCCAGCCGAGCTCGGACTCCGTCGCGGCGGGCCGGTCGAGAGCGAGCGCGCCCAGCCGGGCCGTCCAGCGCGGCAGGTCCGCCTCGATCGCGGCGAGCGCGATCACCGGGTTGCAGGTCGCGCCGACGGCACCCCAGGCGATCGCGCGGCCGAGCTGCACCGGGTCCGCCGAGTCGTTCCACAGCGCCGTCTGCGGGTGCTCGCGCGTCATGCGCGCCAGGGGGGTCTCCCCGCCAGCGCTGTCAGGTGTGGCGGTGTCGAGCGGCTGGGTCACGAGATCCTCCGGAGGCGTAGGCCGACAGTGCGCGTCCCGCACCCGAGCCCGCGTCGTCGCAGGGTTCGGCGTGACTCCATTCGACAGTGCGTCCAGGCAACCTGTCAACCGAATGTCAGGACAAATGAGAACGCAAGACCGGCCGCGAACAGCCCGCCGGTCAGCTCGCGAACAGCATGGTGTCGAACATGTACCGGGACGCACGGTAGATGTGCTGCCCGAACTCGATGCCCTTGCCGTTGTCGTCGTACGCCGTGCGCTCCATGGTCAGCAACGCCGCCCGCGGCTTCTCGCCGAGCGTGCGCGCCTCGGCCGACGTCGCCGAGCGGGCGCCGATGCGCTGCCGCGCGACCTTGGGCTTGGCGCCGCGCGAGCGCAGCAGGTCGTACAGCCCGCTCGCCGCGAGCTCCTCGACGGTCGGGGCGATGTCCAGCGGGACGTAGTTGGTGAGCACGGCCAGCGGCTCGCCGTCGGCCATGCGCAGACGGCGGATCATGACCACCTCGGTGCCCTCCGGCAGCTCGAGCGCCTCCGCGACCTCCGCGCTCGCCGACACGGTCCGGTGCTCGAGCACCTCGGTGCTGGGCTTGCGGCCGGACTTCGTCAGGTCGTCGTGCAGGCTCGTCAGCTCGACGGGCCGGCGCACGCGCGCCGGGGCCACGTGCGTCCCGACCCCGCGCTGGCGCACCAGGCGGCCGCGCTCGACCAGGTCCTGCAGCGCCTGGCGCGCGGTGGGGCGCGAGATGCCGAGGCGCGCGGCCAGCGCGACCTCGTTCTCGAGAAACTCGCCGGGCTGCAACCGCCCGTCCTCGATCGCTGCGTCGATAGCGGTGGCAACCTGGTGGTACAGGGGCACCGGGCTCGACCGGTCGAGGTCGATGCGCAGCGTCTGGGGCACGGAGAGCCTCCTCGTTGGGGTCATCTTCTTGTTGATGAGAGTCTAGCGGCCGGTGGTACTGAGGACGGGATGTTCAAATGTCCGGACAAAGTATTGACAGGAGAGCGCGGCGGAGGCAGGGTCGAGGTATCCGCCGCACGAGTGGTGCGCGCAGATCCGCGACGATGGGGATGGGGCAGCATGACACGACGCGTTGACGCGTGGGCGCCGGACGTGCTGGCGATCGGTCGCATCGGCGTCGACCTGTACCCGCTGCAGAGCGGCGTCGGGCTGGAGGACGTGCAGTCCTTCGGCAAGTTCCTCGGCGGGAGCCCGACGAACGTCGCGGTTGCCTCTGCCCGGCTCGGTTACGCCACCGCCCTCGTCACCGGCGTGGGGGAGGACCCCTTCGGCCGGTATGCGCGCCGCGAGCTCCGCGGGTTCGGCGTCGACGACCAGTACGTCGTCGTCGTGCCCGAGCTGCACACCCCCGTCACGTTCTGCGAGATCTTCCCGCCCGACGACTTCCCGCTCTGGTTCTACCGGTCGCCGTCCGCCCCCGACCTGCGGGTCACACCGGAGGACGTCGATATCGACGCCGTCCGCTCCGCCCGCCTGTTCTGGCTCACCAGCACCGGCCTGAGCCAGGAGCCCAGCCGGTCGGCGCACTTCGCGGCCCTCGAAGCGCGCGGGCGGTCCGGCCACACGGTGCTCGACCTGGACTACCGCTCCATGTTCTGGCCCGACGTCGAGACGGCGCGCGAGCAGATCCGTGCCGCGCTGCCGCACGTGACGATCGCCGTGGGCAACCGGGAGGAGTGCTTCGTCGCCGTCGGCGAGAAGGATCCCGACCGGGCCGCCGACGCGCTGCTCGCCGCCGGCGTCGAGCTGGCGGTCGTCAAGCAGGGTCCGCGCGGGGTGCTGGCCAAGACCCGCGACGAACGGGTGGTCGTGCCGCCGTTCGCCGTCGAGGTCGTCAACGGGCTCGGCGCGGGGGACGGGTTCGGCGGGTCGCTGTGCCACGGGCTGCTGCAGGGCTGGTCGCTCGAGCGGACGCTGCGCTTCGCCAACGCCGCCGGCGCGATCGTCGCCGCCCGGCTGGAGTGCGCGACGTCGATGCCGACGGTCGCCGAGGTCGAGTACCTGCTGGCCACGGGCCGGGTGCTGGAGCAGCGCACCGACGCCCCCCTCGAGATCCGCGAGCGCGCGACCGCGCCGTCCGACACGAACGACGCCGACGCCGCCGAAGCAGCCGCCGAAGCCGCACCCGAGAGCACCGCCCGCCCCGCCCTGACCGTCGACGACGTCGCCGAGCTGCGGCTGAGCGACCCGCGCGCGCTGCGCGAGCGGCTCTTCACCCGGCCCCGGCATCCGGGTTCGGTCCCGGGCGAGCGGTTCCTCGTCATCGCCGCCGACCATCCGGCGCGCGGCGCCGTGGCGGTGGGCGGCGACCCCATGGCGATGGCGGACCGGCGCGACCTCCTGCGCCGGACGGCGATCGCGCTGGGGCGGCCGGGCGTCGGGGGCTTCCTCGGCACCGCCGACCTCGTCGAGGAGCTGGCCGCGATGGGCGCGCTGGACGGCAAGCTGGTCTACGGGTCGATGAACCGGGGCGGCCTGGCCGGCTCGTCGTTCGAGCTGGACGACCGCTTCACCGGCTACGACGCGCGCGGGATCGCCGAGGCGGGTCTGGACGGCGGCAAGATGCTGCTGCGCATCGACCCGCAGGACCCCGCTTCGGTCGTCACGCTGGAGGCGAGCGCCCGCGCCGTCGACGAGCTCGCCGACCGCGGCCTGGTCGCGATGGTCGAGCCGTTCATCTCGCGCCGGATCGAGGGGCGCGTGCGCAACGACCTGACCCCCGACGCGGTGATGCGGTCCATCGCCATCGCGTCCGGCCTGGGCCGCACGTCCGCCTACACGTGGCTCAAGCTGCCCGTCGTGGACGACATGGAGCGGGTCCTCGCGGCGTCCACCCTGCCCGCGCTCATCCTCGGCGGGGAGGTCAGCGGGGACCAGGACGCCGCCATGGCCGGCTGGGCCAAGGCCCTCGCCCTGCCGACGGTGCGCGGCCTGGTGATCGGCAGGTCCCTGCTGTACCCGCCGGGCGGCGACGTCGCCGCGGCCGTGGACGACGCGGTGCGCCTGCTGTGAGCGACGACGCCGTGAACACCCCTGCCGTGGACGATGCCGTCCCGAACAAGCCTGCCGGGCACCACTCCGCCGTGAAGGACACCCCTGTGAACGATCTGATCCTCAGAGCGAGCGTCCCCGACGCACGCACCGGCGGTGCCGTCGTCGAGGTCACGCCCGAGCGGGCGGGCTGGGGCTACAGCGGCCTGCTGGTCCACGAGATCGCCCCCGGCGGGCACCTCGACCTGGAGCTCACCGCAGACGAGGCGGTCGTCGTACCGCTGCGCGGCAGCCTGCACCTGGACGTGACGGACCCCGGCGGAGAGCGGCACGACCTGCGCCTGACCGGCCGCTCGAGTGTGTTCGCCGGTGCGGCGGATGTCGCCTACCTCCCGCTCGGCTCGACCGTGACACTGCGGCCCGACGGCGGCGACGCCTCCGACGGTGCGGGCGCCCGGGTCGCCATCGGCACCGCACGCGCCGGCCGGGTACTGCCCGTCCAGGTGCTCCGGGCGGGCGACGTACCGGTCGACCTGCGCGGCGCGGGCCGGGCCAGCCGCCAGGTGCACAACTACACGATCGGCACGGCCGTCGACGTCGACCGCATCCTGGTGTGCGAGGTGCTCACCCCGGGCGGCAACTGGTCCAGCTACCCGCCGCACAAGCACGACGCGCACAGCGACGTCCCCGGCCACGAGGAACGTGAGCTGGAGGAGATCTACTACTTCGAGGTGGCCGACGGCCCGGCCGGCCCTGGACTGGCGCACCACCAGGTGTACGGCACGGCGGAGCGGCCGATCGAGGTCCTGGCCGAGGTCCGCACGGGTGACACGGTGCTGGTCCCACACGGGTACCACGGGCCGTCCGCGGCGGCCCCCGGCTACGACCTGTACTACCTCAACGTCATGGCCGGCCCGGCCGACGACGGCACCTGGCTGTCCGTCGACGACCCGGCCCACCACTGGGTGCGCGGGACGTGGGAGTCGGAGCCCGTCGACCCGCGCCTCCCGCTCGGCGCGAGCCCCGCAGCCGCACCCACCCCGAACCCGACCACGGAACTCACCGAGGAGCCCACGTGAGCAGCACGACCCCGACCCCGGACACCGAAACCGCCACCGTCCGCCTCACCGTTGGCCAGGCCCTTGTCCGCTTCCTCGCGCACCAGCACACCGAGCGCGACGGCGTGACCCAGCGGCTGTTCGCCGGCGCGTTCGGCATCTTCGGGCACGGCAACGTCGCGGGGTTCGGGCAGGGGCTGCTGCAGGCGCACGTCGAGGCCGCCGAGTCCGGCGTGCCGGTGGGCGAGACCGGACCCAACGAGCTGCCCTACCTCCTGGCCCGCAACGAGCAGGGGATGGTGCACGCCGCCGTCGGCTACGCCCGGACCAAGGAGCGTCTGCAGACCTTCGCGTGCACCGCGTCGATCGGCCCCGGCTCGACCAACATGATCACGGGTGCCGCCCTGGCGACCATCGACCGGATCCCCGTGCTGCTGCTGCCCTCCGACGTGTTCGCGAACCGGCTCCCGGACCCGGTGCTGCAGCAGCTCGAGCACCCGGGCGGCCCCGACGTCACGGTCAACGACGCGTTCCGCCCGGTGTCGCGGTACTTCGACCGGATCTGGCGGCCCGAGCAGCTCCTGTCGAGCGCTCCCGCCGCCATGCGCGTGCTCACCGACCCCGCTGAGACCGGCGCCGTCACCCTCTGCCTCCCGCAGGACGTGCAGGCAGAGGCCTACGACTGGCCCGTCGAGTTCTTCCGCGACCGCGTGTGGCACGTCGCGCGCCCGGTCCCGGAGCCCGCCGCGCTGGCGCGCGCCGTCGAGGTGATCCGCTCCGCGAAACGGCCGCTCGTGGTCGCGGGCGGCGGAGTCGTCTACTCCGAGGCGAGCGAGGCGCTGCGCGCCTTCGCCACGGCGACGGGCATCCCCGTCGCCGACACCCAGGCCGGCAAGGGCGCCATCAACTGGGACCACCCGCTCGCCGTCGGGGGAGTGGGCGCAACGGGCAACGACGCCGCCAACGCGCTCGCGGCCACCGCCGACGTCGTCATCGGCGTGGGCACCCGCTACACGGACTTCACGACGGCGAGCCACACCGCCTTCCGCGACCCGGGTGTGCGGTTCGTCAACCTCAACGTCGCCGCCTTCGACGCCGCCAAGCACTCGGCGGAGATGCTGGTCGCCGACGCCCGCGAGGGCCTCACCGCACTCACGGAGGCCCTGGCCGGCCACTCCACGGACGCGGAGTACCGGGCCGAGGTCACGCAGCGCGTGGCCGACTGGCAGGAGGTCACCGACCGCTGCTACCACCTGGGCCACGGCCCGCTGCCCGCCCAGACCGAGATCTTCGGGGCGCTCAACGAGCTGATGAGCGACGAGGACATCCTCATCAACGCCGCCGGCTCGATGCCGGGCGACCTGCAGGCGCTGTGGCGGGCGCGGACGCCGTCGCAGTACCACCTGGAGTACGGCTACTCCTGCATGGGCTACGAGATCCCCGCGGCGATGGGCGCGAAGCTGGCGGCGCCCGACCGGGAGGTGGTGGCGATCGTCGGCGACGGCACCTACCAGATGCTCCCGCAGGAGCTCGCGACCATCGTCTCCGAACGCATCAAGGTCATCGTGGTGCTGCTGCAGAACCACGGGTTCGCCTCGATCGGGGCACTCTCGGAGTCGCGCGGCTCGCAGCGCTTCGGCACCAGGTACCAGATGCGCAACCCGGAGACCGGCCTGCTCGACGGCGACGACGTGCCCCTCGACCTGGTGCGCAACGCCGAGAGCTTCGGCGTCGACGTGCTGGCCGCCAAGAGCGTCGAGGACTTCCGCGACGCCTTCCGCACCGCCGTCGCCTCCGACGCCGCGACCCTCATCCACGTCGAGACCGACCTGTACGGGCCCAACCCGCCGGGTTCGAGCTGGTGGGACGTGCCGGTGAGCGAGGCCTCCACCCTGCCCAGCACCCGTACCGCACGCACCGAGTACGACGCGGGCCGCGCCGCGCAGCGGCACTACCTGTGACGGCGCGCCCGGCCGCCCCGGCCGGCCAGGCCGCCCCGACCGACCCCACCCAGCACGAGCGAGGTATCTGATGTCCCTGATCACCCACTGGATCCACGGCAAGCCGGTCGAGTCGTCCGGCGAGCGCACCCAGCCCGTCTTCAACCCCGCGACGGGCGCCGAGATCGCACGCCTCGGGCTCGGTACGCCCGCCGACGTCGACCGTGCGGTCGCCTCGGCCACCGAGGCCTTCGAGACCTGGTCGCGGTACCCGCTCGGCAAGCGCGCAGCGGTGCTGTTCCGGTTCCGCGAGCTGCTCGCCGCGAACACCGACGAGCTGGCGCGCCTGGTCAGCCGGGAGCACGGCAAGGTCGTCTCGGACGCCGCGGGCGAGGTGGGCCGCGGCCTCGAGGTCGTGGAGTTCGCCTGCGGCCTGCCGCACCTGCTCAAGGGTGAGTACTCGGACCAGGCGGCGACCGGTGTCGACGTCTTCTCGTTCCGGGAGCCGCTCGGGGTGGTCGCCGGCATCACGCCGTTCAACTTCCCCGTCATGGTGCCGCTGTGGATGAGCCCCATGGCGATCGCCACCGGCAACACGTTCGTGCTCAAGCCGTCCGAGCGCGACCCGTCCGCCTCGCTGTTCCTGGCCGACCTGTGGCAGAAGGCCGGTCTGCCCGACGGCGTGTTCAACGTGGTCCAGGGCGACAAGGAGGTCGTGGACGCGATCCTGCACCACGACGACGTCGCGGCCGTCTCGTTCGTCGGCTCGACCCCGATCGCCAGGTACATCCACGCCACCGCGTCGGCGCAGGGCAAGCGCGTCCAGGCGCTCGGCGGCGCCAAGAACCACGGCGTGGTGCTCGCCGACGCCGACCTCGACGACGCGGTGAACCACCTGACCGCCGCGGCCTTCGGCGCCGCCGGCGAACGCTGCATGGCGATCTCGGTCGCGGTGGTCGAGGACTCGGTGGCCGACGCGCTCGTCGAGAAGCTCGCGGCCAAGGCCCGCGCGGTCAAGGTGACGGCGGGCGACCAGCCGGGGGCCGACATGGGTCCCGTCATCACCGCGGCCGCGAAGGAGCGCATCGAGGGCCTCATCGGCTCGGCCGAGCGGGACGGCGCCGAGCTCGTGGTCGACGGCCGCGGGCACACCGTGCCGGGCTACGAGAACGGCTTCTTCGTCGGCCCGACCGTCATCGACCGGGTCGCCCCGGCGCACGAGGTCTACCGCGAGGAGGTCTTCGGGCCGGTCATCGACGTCGTGCGCGTGTCCGGCCTGGCCGAGGCGATCGACGTAATCAACGCGAACCCCTACGGCAACGGCACGGCGGTGTTCACGAGCTCTGGCGAGTCGGCCCGCACCTTCCAGCGCGAGGTGAAGGTAGGCATGATCGGCGTCAACGTGCCGATCCCCGTCCCGGTCGCCTGGCACTCGTTCGGCGGGTGGAAGGACTCCCTGTTCGGCGAGAGCCACGTCTACGGCCCCGAGGGCATCAAGTTCTACACGCGCGGCAAGGTCGTCACGCAGCGCTGGCCGCACCGCGAGCAGCGCACCGACGCCTCGTTCCACTTCTCCGGCGACTCCCAGAAGTAGGGTTTGACCGGTAGTAAGTATGTCTTGACATGAGCTCTCGCAGCGGTAGCGTGGGGGCCACTCAGATCCTTCACAACGACGTGACCCAAGGAGCCCAGACGTGAACAGAACACCCCTCGCCCGTGCGCTCGCCCTCGGCGGCGCACTGGCGCTGTTCCTCACCGCATGCTCGGAGGGCGGCAGGCAGCAGGAGGACGACGCTCCCGCTGCCGCCGCCGAGAAGACCATGACCGCGGTGATGGTCACCCACGCCGGGCCCGGAGACACGTTCTGGGACATCGTCCGCCGCGGCGCCGAGGCCGCGGCCGAACGCTACGGCGTCGACCTGCAGTATTCGGGCGACCCGGACGCGGCACGCCAGAGCCAGCTCGCCCAGCAGGCGGTGGACCAGGGCACGGACGGCCTGGCGCTCACCTTCTCCAAGGGGGAGGCGATGCAGGGCGTGGCGCAGAACGCCGTCGACGCCGACATCCCCGTCGTCGGCTTCAACGGCGGCATGGAGGATGCGCTCGACTTCGGCGCGTTCACGTTCATCGGCCAGGACGACGGGCTCGCTGGCGAGGCGCTCGGCGACCTGCTCACCGAGCAGGACTTCACGCACCCGATCTGCGTGATCCACGAGCAGGGCAACGTCGGCCTGGAGGCGCGCTGCGCCGGCGTCAAGGAGAAGCTGCCCGACACCGAGACGCTGTACGTGCAGGGCACCGACATGACGCAGGTGAGCTCGACGGTCACCGCCAAGCTCCAGTCCACGGCCGACGCCGACGTCGTCATCGGCCTCGGGGCGCCCTTCACGCTCACCATCGTCGACGCGGTCGAGGAGACCAGTTCGGAGGCCAAGGTCGCCTCGTTCGACCTGAACGCCGACCTCGCCCAGGCGGTGGCCGACGGCGAGGTGCTCGCCACGGTCGACCAGCAGCCCTACCTGCAGGGCTACATGGCCATCGAGTCGCTGTGGCTGCAGCACAACGGCGGCTTTGTGCTCGGCGGCGGCCAGCCGGTCTTCACCGGACCGGCGATCATCGACCAGGACAACGCCGCCGACGTCCTCACGGGCGCCAAGGACGGCATTCGCTGATGGTCGCTGAAACCACCCCCGCGGAGGCGGCGGCATCACCACCGACTCCCGCCGACGAGCGTGTCGTGCGGCGCTCGCCGGTCGCGCGGCTGCTCGTGCGGCCCGAGATGGGCGCGGTCGTCGGCGCGGTCGCCGTGTTCGCGTTCTTCGCGACCGTCGCCCCGGTGTTCACGCAGCTCTCGTCCGTCGCGACGGTGCTGTACGGGGCGTCGACCATCGGCATCATGGCGGTCGGCGTCTCGCTGCTCATGATCGGCGGCGAGTTCGACCTGTCCACGGGCGTCGCCGTCGTGTTCTCTGCGCTGACCGCCGCCCAGTTCTCGTGGTTCCTCGGCACCAACGTGTGGGTCGGTGTCGGCGTGGCGCTGGTTGTGTCGCTCGGGCTCGGTTTCCTCAACGGCTACCTGCTGATCGTGACCAGGCTTCCGTCGTTCATCGTCACGCTCGCGACCTTCCTGATGATCACTGGGATCAATCTCGGCGTCACAAGGCTCGTGGCCGGCGGGGTGTCGAGCCCGTCGATCTCCGCGATGGACGGCTTCGAGTCCGCGCGTTCGCTGTTCGCCGCCAAGATCAGCTTTCTCGGCGTGCGCTGGGACGTGACGGTCGTCTTCTGGCTGGCTCTCGTCGTGATCGCCACGCATCTGCTGGTCCGCACCCGCGTCGGCAACTGGATCTTCGCAGCGGGCGGGGACGAGCTGGCGGCGTCCGCGGTGGGCGTCCCCGTCGTCCGCACCAAGATCGGCCTGTTCATGGGGGTCGGACTGTGCGCGTGGCTGCTCGGCATGCACAACCTGTTCGCGTTCGGCACCGTGCAGTCCGGCGAGGGCGTGGGCAACGAGTTCCTCTACATCATCGCCGCGGTGATCGGCGGATGCCTGCTGACCGGCGGCTACGGCTCGGCGGTCGGTGGCGCCCTCGGCGCGCTCATCTTCGGCATGGTCAACAAGGGCATCGTCTACGCGCAGTGGAACCCCGACTGGTTCAAGTTCTTCCTCGGCCTCATGCTGCTCGTGGCCACTATCGTCAACCTCGTCGTCAAGAAGCGGGCGGAGCAGCGATGAGCACCACAGGCGGCTCCCTCGTCCGGATGCGCGGGGTAGGCAAGCGGTACGGCAACATCCTCGCCCTGCAGGACGTCGACCTCGACGTCGAGGCAGGCAGCGTCACCTGTGTGCTCGGCGACAACGGTGCGGGCAAGTCCACGCTCATCAAGATCATCGCGGGCCGCCACCAGCACTCCGACGGCGTCCTGGAGATCCACGGCGAGGAGCGGACCCTCGGCTCGCCGCGCGAGGCCCTCGACCTCGGCATCGCCGCCGTCTACCAGGACCTCGCGGTGGTGCCGCTCATGCCGGTGTGGCGCAACTTCTTCCTCGGCTCCGAGCTGACCAAGGGCCGCGGCCCGGCCCGCATCCTTGACGTCAAGGAGATGCAGCGCATCACCAAGCAGGAGCTGCTCGACCTGGGCATCGACCTGCGGGACGTGAACCAGCCGATCCACCAGCTCTCGGGCGGCGAGCGGCAGTGCGTGGCGATTGCGCGCGCCGTCCACTTCGGCGCCAAGGTGCTCATCCTCGACGAACCCACCGCCGCGCTCGGCGTCAAGCAGTCGGGGGTGGTGCTGCGCTACGTGCTGCGGGCGCGCGACCGGGGGCTCGGCGTCGTCTTCATCACCCACAACCCGCACCACGCGTACCCCGTCGGCGACCGGTTCCTGCTGCTCAAGCGCGGCCGTCCGCTCGGGTACCACGCGAAGAAGGACGTGACGCTCGACGAGCTGACGTCGCAGATGGCCGGCGGCGCCGAGCTCGAGGAGCTGGCACACGAGCTGGAGCAGACAGGCGGCGACAGCTCGCTCATCGCCGACGTCCGGGCCGCGGAGGCGTGACCCAAGAGATGACCCCGGTCAAGAACCAAGGAGAAACCATGCGCATCGCGCTCATCGGCGCCGGACGGATCGGCGCCGTCCACGCCCGCTCGATCGCCGCGTCACCCGACGCCGAGCTCGCGCTCGTTGCCGACCCGGTCGACGGCGCCGCGGCGCGCCTCGCCTCGGCCCACGGTGCGGCGGCCACCACGGAGGTCGCCGACGTGTTCGCCGACGACACGGTGGACGCGGTGGTGGTCGCGTCCCCGACCGCTCACCACGTCGAGCAGATCCTCGCGAGCGTCGAGGCGGGCAAGGCGGTGCTCGCCGAGAAGCCCGTGGACCTCGACCTGGCCCGCGCCGACCGGTGCCTGGCCCAGGTGGGCGACCGCGCCGACCGCGTGATGCTCGGCTTCAACCGCCGGTACGACGCGGGCTTCGCGGAGATCCACCGCCGCGTGACCGCCGGCGAGATCGGCGACCTCGAACAGCTCACGATCATCAGCCGCGACCCCGCGGCGCCGCCCGTCGGCTACCTCGCGGGGTCGGGTGGGATCTTCCGCGACATGACGATCCACGACCTCGACATGGCGCGGTTCTTCCTCGGTGACATCGTCGCCGTCCAGGCGGTACCGCAGCGCCTGGACCCCGCCTTCGCGGAGATCGACGACTACGACGCCGCGATCGTCACCATCACCGCCGCCTCCGGCGCCGTGGCGACGATCATCAACAGCCGGCACTGCGCGGCGGGCTACGACCAGCGGCTCGAGGCGTTCGGCCCGCGCGGCGCGCTGCGCGCCGAGAACCACACGGCGACGTCGGTGGTCCTGGACGCCGCGGGATCCTCGGGCGCACGAGGCCCGTACCTCGACTTCTTCCTCGAACGCTACGCCGCCGCGTACACGAGCGAGCTGGCCGCGTTCGTGGCCGCCGTCCGCGAGGGTTCCGCGCCGACGCCGTCGCTGCTCGACGGACGCCAGGCGCTGGCGCTCGCCGACGCCGCGACCGAGTCCGCCCGCACGGGCCGCAGCGTGGCCCCCGCCCCGGTGCCGTCGACGGCGTCGTCGGCCGCCGTCTGATCCCTGCTGGACCCCACACCCCACCCCGGACGAGAGAGAACGAGATGACCAGCGAGACGACGTCCTCCGGCGCCCCCACCAGCAAGGCGCGCAACACCGACCCGCAGTTCAGCAAGCTCACCGTCGGCGTGTGCCCCGACCAGTGGGGCGTGTGGTTCCCCGACGACGAGAAGCAGATCCCCTGGGAGAAGGCACTGGCCGAGATGGCCGAGGCCGGCTTCGAGTACATGGAGACGGGCCCGTACGGCTACTTCCCGACCGACCCGAAGCGCCTGCAGAAGGTGATGGACGACAACGGCTTCAGCGTCGTCGCCGGAACCGGCTGGGGCATCCTGCACAAGACAGAGGCGTGGGCCGAGACCGAGAAGACCTTCCGGGCCATCGCGGAGACCCACGCGGCCGTCGGCGCGGAGTACATCGTCCACCTGCCCCCGCTGTTCCGCGACGACAAGACCTGGGAGTGGACAGACGACCGCGTGCTGACGCCGGACGCCTGGAAGCTCTACACCGAGAACGCCAACCGGCTCGGCCAGATCCTCAAGGACGAGTACGGGCTGAAGATGGTGCTCCACCCGCACGGGGACAGCCACATCGAGACGCCCGAGGACATCGCGCGCGTGTTCGACGCGACCGACCCCGACTACGTCAACCTGTGCCTCGACACCGGCCACATCGTCTACGGCGGGGGAGACCCGCTGGAGATGGTGCGCACCTACCCCGACCGCATCGCCTACGTGCACATCAAGGCCTTCGACGTCGAGCTGACCGAGCAGGCGCACAAGGAGGACTGGCCCTTCGGCGAGGCCGTCGCGCGCGGCGCGTCGGTCCGGCCCCCGGCCGGCGCCCCCGACATGAAGTCGCTCGTCGCCGCGTTGGCCGGCCTGGACAAGGACCTGTACGTCATCACCGAGCAGGACCTGTACCCGTGCGACCCGCGGCTGCCGCTGCCGAACGCCGTCATGACCCGCCAGTACCTGGCGTCGTGCGGCCTGGGCCTGCTCTGACGAGGCCTGCTCCGACTGGGGAAGCTGGGAAGGGGGAACTGACGTGACGGGACGACGGCGGATCGGCGTCGGGCTGATCTCGGCGGGCTGGATGGGCGCCGTCCACTCGCACGCCTACCGGGCGCTGGGGGAGCGGTACCCGGAGCTCGACGTCGACGTCGTCCCCGTCATCGTCGCCGACACCTCGGCGCCGAACGCCGAGGCGGCGCGACGCCGCTTCGGCTACCGGGAGACGACCGCCGACTACCGCGACGTGCTCGCGCACCCCGAGGTCGACGTCGTGTCGATCTGCAGCCCGAACTACCTGCACCGCGAGCATGCGCTCGCGGCCGCGGCGGCCGGCAAGCCGTTCTGGGTGGAGAAGCCCATGGGCACCTCCGTCGGGCAGTCCCAGGACATCGCCGATGCCGCGCGGGACGCCGGGCTGGTCACCGCCGTCGGGTTCAACTACCGGCATGCGCCGGCGGTGGAGCACCTGCGGTCGCTGGTCCGTTCGGGCCGGCTCGGGCGGGTCAGGAACGTCCGCGTGGTGCTCGACGCGGACTACTCGTCGTCGCCGTCCGGGCCGCGGACCTGGCGGTTCGTGCGCGAGACGGCGGGGTCGGGGGTGCTCGGTGACCTGCTCAGCCACGGGTTCGACCTGGCGCAGTACGTGGTGGCTCCGGTGCGCGAGGTGACGGCGCTCACCGAGACGTTCATCGCTGAGCGTCCGGCGCCCGTGGGTGGCGGCGTCGGGCACCAGGCCCATGGTGATCTCGACGGGGAGCTGCTGCCTGTCGAGAACGAGGACTACGCGGCGGTGCTCGCACGGCTCGACGACGGTGCTGTGGCGACGTTCGAGTCGTCCCGGGTGGCCGTGGGGCCGCGGTGCGGGTACGGGATCGAGGTGTTCGGGAGTCTGGGGAGCGCGCGGTGGGACTTCGAGCGGATGAACGAGCTGGAGGTCTGCCTAGGGCCGGGGGATGCCGGGTACGGGTTCACGCGGGTGCTGACCGACGGGGCGCACGGGGAGTTCGGCCGGTTCAATCCTGGTGGGGGTATGGGGCTGAGCTTCGAGGACCTCAAGGTCATCGAGGGGGCGCAGTTCATCACCTCGGTGCTCACCGGGGAGCAGCTGGCGCCGTCGGTGGCGGACGGGCTCCAGGCGGCGCGGGTGGCGGCGGCTGCGGAGGCCTCTGCCGCTGATGGGCGCTGGCACGCTGTGGTACCTCGGGCCTGTTGAACCACAGTCAGATGTGGCCCGTTGGGAGGGCCTTCGGGGGCCGGTAACAACTGGCGTGGCTGTCGTACCTACCGGATATGATGGGGCGCGTCGGTCGGGAGGACTCGAGGTCACCCTTGGTTCCGTGTCGGCATGACGGGCTGTGGCGCAGCTTGGTAGCGCATCTGCTTTGGGAGCAGAGGGTCGCTGGTTCGAATCCAGTCAGCCCGACCAATGCCCACCAGCACTGATACACATTGGTGCTGGTGGGCTTGCTCGTACTCAGCCACTGGCGGAGCCCATTCGGGAGCGACGTGCAGCTCGAAGGTTCGCCGACCGCGCCGGACCGGTCGTCCCCGCTTCTTGAGGCCGCCCGGCGACTCCTGAAGAACGCTACAAGCGCTGCGGGTCGCTTCGCTCCCCGGAGAGGGGTGAAGAGAGGGCGAAGTCCTGGCCCTGGGGGTGGTGTCGCTCCACTGTGTCGGTCGCGATCCTGGATTTCAGCTGGTGCGTGGCCCGAGCCGGATGGGAGCGTACCGCTACGGCACGACCCAGGGAGCGCCGGCTACCGGAGAGGAAAGGGCAGCGCGTGATCGACCTTGACGAGCTGGATGCCGCGGCACTGGAGCGATCATTCAGCGGGATCGTGACGGTCGACGTCGGCGATCGCACCGTTCTGGAACGCTCCTACGGACTTGCGCATCGTGCTCTGGCGGTGCCGAACACTCCGACCACGCGGTTCGCGATCGCGAGCGGCAGCAAGAGCTTCACCGCCCTCGCGATCATGCAGCAGGTCGTGTCCGGGACGCTGCGGCTGCAGGACCCGGTGCGCCGGTTCCTCGGTGACGATCTGCCACTGATCGACGACGACGTCACGATCGAGCAGCTGCTCACCCACACGTCAGGGATCGGCGACTACCTCGACGAGGACGACGACTGGGACCCCGCCGACTACGTCCTCCCCGTCCCGGTGCACACGCTCGAGACCGCCGAGTCGTTTCTCCCGATCCTGGACGGCTTCCCGGCCAAGCACGAGCCTGGGTCGCGGTTCACCTACTGCAACGGCGGCTACATCGTGCTGGCGATCGTCCTCGAGCGGATCACCGGACGACAGTTCCAGGATGTCGTGGACACCGATGTCATCGGGCCTGCCGGACTCACGCGCACGGCGTACCTTCGATCGGACGAGCTGCCCGGGGACGCCGCCCTGGGCTACCTGTACCCGGACGGTGATCGCAGCAACGTGCTGCACCTGCCGGTGCGCGGCAACGGTGACGGTGGCGCCTACACGACCGCCGCCGACCTGCACCAGTTCTGGCGAGCGCTCCACGCCGGTGCGATCGTGCCTTCCGACGTGGTCACCGAGATGACGCGCCCGCGTTCACTCGTGCCGGACGAGGACTTGCGGTACGGCACCGGCTTCTGGCTCCATCCGGACGATCCCGCGATCGTGATGGGCGGCTTCGACGCAGGCGTCGCCTTCCGGTCGACACACGATCCCGCGACCTGTACGACCGCGACCGTGCTGAGCAATTGCACCTTCGGGTCGGGAGCCATCGTCGAGCTGTTCCAGCGCTCCTGGTCAGACCTGCTGACGATCACCTGACGGCCGTGCCGCGGCTGGCGCCCTGACAGCGCTCAGGCCGGGGCAGCGGTCTGCATCTACGGGAGGGCCTCGATGGCCTGGTCCGGTCCGGACCAGGCCATCCCTCACCCGCGGCGCCCGATCAGGGCGTGAAGTCGAGCACGTCGTCGGTGACCGCGAGGACCGACCAGACCTGCCCGTCGGCGTCCCGGAGCTCGTAGGCCGGGAGCAGCAGCACCGCGCCGTCCGGCATGTACTGCTGCGCCACACCGAGGCGGCCCGACGTGATCGTCACGTCAGTCACCGGCCAGGCGATCTGGGTGCCCGGGGTCGGGGCGGGGGGCACCGTCGGACTCGGGGCGGGCATCATGTCGCTGCTCGCCGCGTCACCATCCTCCGCGGCGCGGGCGTCCGCCGCCTGCGCGATCAGGCCGCCCGAGGCGCCGAACCGCGGGTCACCCAGGCGTTCCACGGCCTCGGCCTCGCTCACCACCGGGTACTGGCCGAGCGAGATCGTCTCCGCGAGGAAGCCGGACAGGTTCGCGATGCCGGACGCCGACACCGACGCGCTCCACGACAGCCCCGAGCGCTGCCCCTCGACCACCTGCCACGCCGTGACGTAGCGCCACGGGTCGTCTTCGTACGACTCGCCCGCCTCCAGCTCGAAGCCCGCAGGGTCGACGCCGAGGCGGTCCATCACGTCCCGCAGCGCGGCGACGGCGTCGCCCGTGGCCGGGGCGGCGTCCGGCGTGACGGTCGGGCAGTCCGGGGCCGGGAGGATCTCCGAGCTGTCGGTGCGGCCCTCGCCCGTCGTACCCCGCTCGGTCTTGCTCGGGAGCGGGCAGGACCACGGGTCGTGCGCCGGGTCGTAGAAGTCGAAGCTCCCCGAGCCGTCCGCGTAGACGTGGACCGTCGGGCCGCTGCCGTCGGCCGGGCCGACCACCCAGGAACCGTCCTCCTCGCGCGGTTCTCCGGAGACATCGAGCGTGTCGCCCACCCGGCGCGCCGTCTCGGCCGACAGGACTCCTGCGGGGTCGAGGCCGAACGCCTCGGCCTCCGAGCCCGACGTCGACAGGCCTGAATCCGCGTGGAACACGGTGCGGCCCCAGAAGCCGTAGGGGTACGACGACTTCTGGTCGGCGCTCTCGGCCGCCATACCCGTGTCCGTTGCCGCCATCGGTCCGGACGCCGGTCCGGCGCCGCGCGAGTCCGCCGCACCGACCGGGGCTTCCAGCGTGATCGGCGCCTCGGCCGTGCTCTCGCCCGCGCCGCCGGGGCCGTCGGCCCACGCGGCGCCCGCCAGGTACCCGCCGCCCCCGACGGCGACGACGGCCACCGCGGCGGCCGTGCCGAGCCATCCGGTCCGACGCCGGGCACGCCGCGCGGCGAGCTCGTCGCCGGGCAGCTCGAACGCCTCGTCCTGGCCCGGCGCGTCCTGGCCCGGCGCGTCCTGGCCCGGCGCGTCCTGGCCCGGCACGTCCTGGCCCTGCACGCCGGGGTCGCCGATCTCGTTGGTGTCCATCGTGGTCCTCCATGCTGAACGTGGGGCCGGGGCGGTCCCCACACCCGTCATGTGTGCCGTGCCGGCCTGCCCTTGCGGTCTCCCGCGCGGTTGCCGGCGGGCGCGTCCGGCTCGGTACAGAGCCTGCTGCAGCTGCAGAGCCTCGTCGCAGAGGTGCCGCCCGAGCTGGGCCGGGCTACGGCCTCGGCGATGGAGGCGCCGGTAGGTTGCTCAGCCACCGAGTCGGGCAGCGAGCCCTTCCAGGACGATGTCGAGGTGTCGTTCGAACCGCTGGTCGCCGTCATCCTGGAGGTGTCCGGCCTCCTTGACCAGGGACGCGCCTTCGCCCAGCCAGGCGTCGCGCTGTGCGGTGGAGTAGCGCGTCGGATCGGTCTCGGCGGCTTGGCGTCGTTCCTGTTCCTCGATGACGAAGCCGACGACGAAGGCAGTGACCACGTCGACGGCGTCGTCGGCGTCGGCGGGCTTCCAGCCCGATGCGGTCCAGCGTTCGAACAGCGGCTCCTTCATGCGCACCACGTCCGGCTCCGTGATCCGGGTGCCGCTGAAGACGCGGGCCCCGTCGCGATGGCGCAGGTACTCCGAACGCAGGACGCGGGCGTAGGCGGTGAGGTCGTCGTGCCAGCCGGCGCCGGGCGGGACCGCGGCGAAGGCGGCGGTCACGCGACGCATGACCTCGGTGGCCATCTCGTCGAGCAGCTCCTGCTTGTTGCGCACGTGCCAGTAGAGGGCGGGGGCGCGGACGTCGAGCCGGGAGGCGAGCGCTCGGACGGTGAGGCCGTCGATGCCCTGGTCGTCGAGGAGCTCCAGCGCTGCCGTCACGATCAGTTCCCGGGTGATGCCCTTGGTCATGGGTGACACGTTAACGGTGTTCAGAGACGCTTGATGCGTCCTTGAGCTGGAGAGTGCAGATCATCGATCTCCAGCTCGCACCGGCTCAGTCCGGTACGACGACGGCGCGGCTTCGACCGGTGTGCGCCCACGCCTCACCGACCCGGCTCAGCGGGAAGGCGGTGTAGGGCACCTGCAGGGATCCGTCCGCGAAGCGGGCCATGACCTCGGGTGCCTCGGCGAGCATCTCCTCGGCGGACCGCGATCCGACGCCGCTCCCGGTGATTCGGATCCTGCGGCTGCGCAACAGGTCCGCCGGCAGTGACGCCTCCGGGCCGGCGAGCGTCCCGATCTGCACGTAGGCCGTGTTCGCCTCGGCGTCCTCGCCGCCGCGCCCCAGCACGGCGAACGTGGCCTCGGCGACCGGCCCCCAGAGGTAGTCCAGCACGAGGTCGGGTGACGTCTCGGACACGGCATCGGCCAGGGCCCTCGTCAGGCCGTCGGGGCCGTCATGGACCAGCGACGCGGTCGTCGCTCCTGCGGTGCGCAGCCGCTCCAGCGCCTCCGGGTCGCGTCCGGCGGCGATGACCCGCTCCGCCCCGAGCGCCAACGCCCCCTGCACGGCAAGGCTGCCCGACGCGCCCGTTGCACCCAGTACCAGCACGGTGCCCAGCGCCCCCACTTCCTTGCGCCGCGCGGTGAGGACCATCCAGCCCGACAGGCCGGGGTTCATGCCCGCGGCGATCTCGAGCGGATCCGCGCCCGCCGGGACCTCCGCCTGGAACGGAGCGACCAGCCGCTCCGCCATCGTCCCGAAGGGCGGCCGTGCGTAGCCCGTGTAGACCAGACGTCCGTCGCTGGTGCGAGCGACCGCGTCGATGCCGGGCACCAGCGGATACGTCATCTGCCCGCGGCCGTAGTGCCTCCCGGTGGCCAGGCCGCGAACGACGTTGTGCAGGCCGGCTCCGACAAGGTGCAGCGGCTCCTGGCCGGGCGGGGCGGGCGGCTCGGGGAACTCACCGCAGGTGGGTGGCGCATCGGGGGCGGTGACGACTGCAGCACGCATCGGAATCTCCTTAACTAAGTTCAATGATGCGGCCAGTCTTCTCGAACGTTGTTAAGTTGTCAATACTCCGGCTCAGGAGCGAGGTCGGGCAGCCCTGTCAGGCAGGCACTTTCAGTGCGATGGGGTGTCGACCCGGTCGCCTCGTTCCGCGGGCGACGCCGGCCTGGCGACCGCTCGGGCGAAGCAGGTCGAGACGGCGACGGCGACGAGCACGACGACGATCGCCGAACGCAGGCCCACGTGCTCGCCGATCAGCCCCAGCACGGGCGGTCCGACCAGAAAGGCGGTGTACCCGGCGGTCGCGACCGCGCTGACCCGGCGGGCCGCTCCCACGGGGTCGTCACCGGCGGCGGAGAGTGCCACCGGGAACCCGAGGGCTGCGCCAAGGCCCCACAGGACCACGCCGGCAGCGCCGATCCACGCACCGGGAGCGAACGAGACCGTCGCGATCCCGAGGACGGCGAGCGCGGCACTGGCGACCATCACGGGCGTACGCCCGAACCGGTCCAGGAAGTAGCCCCCGGAGAACCTGCCGATCGCCATCGACAGGCCGAAGAGCGCGTAGACCAGGGCCGCGACGGGCGCGGACAGCGCGAACCCGTCGACCATGATCAGCGGGAGCCAGTCGTTCGCGGAGCCCTCCGCCAGCGCCATGCCGAGCACGATCACGGCGATGGCAACGGTGCGCGGCTCGGTCCATACCGCGAGAGCGGCGCGGAGGCTCTGCATGATCGGGGCCCGGCGGCGCAGGTCCGAGCCGGGCTCCCGGCCGACCGCCGGTGCGAGGCTCCGCACGAGGAAGACCGCCGCGGCAGCCGTGAGTACCGCCACCGCGGTCAGGTGGGCGGCCACCGGAAGACCCACCGTGCTCGCGGCCAGGCCCAGCAGGCCACCGACCGCGATGCCCAGGCTGTACGACCCGTGCAGCCCGGGCACGACCACCCG
Organism: Promicromonospora sp. NPDC050249; assembly: GCF_040656015.1. Taxonomy (NCBI): domain Bacteria; kingdom Bacillati; phylum Actinomycetota; class Actinomycetes; order Micrococcales; family Promicromonosporaceae; genus Promicromonospora; species Promicromonospora sp. NPDC050249. Next base: position 248,086 of record NZ_JBFAKY010000003.1, read on the forward strand.
GCCGAGCGCGGTCTCGACGTCGACGCCCTCGACGTTCTGGCCGATCTCGCCCGATCCCATCCCGAACCCGAAGAACGCGAGCCCGACGGCGACGAGCCAGCCGAGCCCGGCTCCCGAACCGATCGCGACGGTCGCACCGCCGGTCACGATCGCGACCATGCCCCACAGCACGACGAACCGTGCCCCGCGCTGGGCCACCAGCGTGCCGGCAGCCGCGATGCCGACCATCGAGCCCGCGGACAGCCCGGCGATGACCAGGCCCATCTCGGCGGTGCTCGCGTCGATCGCGTCCCGGATCGCGGGCGTGCGCGAGACCCAGGACGCCATGGACAGACCCGTGACGAAGAACGCGACGAACAGCGCGGTCCGACGTCGGTCCGCGGTCGGGTGCACGGTCACCGGGCCTCCTCGGCCGGAGCCTCGGTGCGAGAGATCGCTGTGGGTTCGATGAGGCGGTACACGGCGCTTCGGACACGGTCGACGTCGAACGGCTCGGTCGAGATGTGGCTGTGCAGCACCAGGCCCTCCTGCAGGGCGTCGATGACCGGTGCCGCTTCCGCGGGGAAGTGCCGGCGCAGCGAGGCACGGGACCGCTCCATCCAGGACTGGATGAGTACCCGGTAGCGCTCGTCGCGTACCGCCAGCGCGTACAGCTCCGCGGACAGCACCATGTCCCGTCCGTACCCGGCGCCCTGGGTGACGATGAGCTGGACGACCCGCTCGCGAGGGTCCTCGCCGTCGAGCGGCTCCGCCATGATCTGGTCGAAACGCCCGTGCATCTGGTCCGCCAGCCGCTCGAACGCTGCCAGCAGCATGTCGTCACGGGTCGGGAAGTGATAGGTCATGGACCCCATCGGCACGTCGGCCGCCTCGGCCACCGACCGGTAGGTCGCCCCGGCGGAACCGTCCCGGGCGATCAGGTCCAGCACCGCGTCCAGGATCCGCTCACGCCGGCCGGGGTCGGTCCGCCGAGGCCGGTTCACAGGACGGCCGCGAGCTGTTCCAGCGCGGCGAGCGGGTCGGGTCCGGCGGGTACGAGCACGTTCGACGTCACTCCCGCCGCGACCAGGTCGTCGATCCGCGCACGGACCTGGCCGGGTGTACCGGCGAGCGCGAGCTGTTGTACCCACGGCGCGGGCAGTCGCTCGACGAACTCCTGTCGTGTGGCGCAGCCGGCGCGCAGTGCCGCGAACTGGGCCGCGAACGGCAGCGGAGCCAGGTGCGGCGCCCAGTCCGGTTCCCCGATCCACTCGAGGCCAGGCCGCGCCGTGGCGATGGCGACGTCCGGATCCTGGTCGACGGCGGCGAGGTTGTACGCGACGACCCGGTGCGCGCCCTGGGCCGAGATCTGCTCGCGCGCCGCGACCGTGTACTCGGGCGTGACCGGCTCTGCCAGCACCGTCCCGTCCGCCACCTGCCCCGACGTCGCGAGCGACCGCGGCCCACGAACACCGAGCAGGAGCGGCGGCACCGTCTCGGGCAACGACGACGGCTCCAGCCGGACGCCCTCAAGACGGGCACCCGCGACCATGCCGTCCAGGGTGTCTCCACCAAGGAGCGCACGCAGCCCCTCCGTGTACTCGCCCAGGAAGGTCAGCGGCCGCTCCGGCCAGCACCCGGCCTGCCGCATCCAGCCCGGCATGCCATGCCCGATCCCGACCATCGCCCGCCCGGGGAAGAGCTGACCGAGCGTCGCGATCTCCATCGCCGCGAAGACGACGTTGCGCGACGCCGCGGGCAGGATCCCGATGCCGACGTCGATGCGCTCTGTGCCGGCCAGCACCGCCGCGGCCTGCGTGAGACCACCACGGAAGCCGAGGTCCTCCACGACCCACAGCTCGTCGAACCCGATGCGCTCGGCTGCGCGGGCGTAGTCCAGTACCTGGTGCGCGGGCAGGTCGCGCGGCAGCATCACACCGATGCTCGCTGTCGTAGTCATGGCGCATAACTATCAGAACGCTCGTATACAGGCAAGACTCTTCCTGCCGAGGGGACAACGCGGTGGGGAGCGGTTCGCTCCCCACCGCGTTCCCCGTCAGGACCGCCCGATCACCGTCTCAGACCGCGCCGTCCTGCCCGCGCGAGGATGTCGGCGGCCGCCGGGTCGGCCTTGACCGCCTCGTCGAAGGTCTCCTGGGGCAGCACGGTGTTCCCGGCCACGGTCACCGTCGTGGGCGGGTCGTCGTAGCCGTCGGGCAGGGCGTCCCAGAAGTTGCCGACGAAGGCGACGTTCTCCAGCGGCGGGCCCACCTGCAGCACGATCGGCGTGTCGGCCCGGCACACGATGTTCCCGATGACGGTGATCCACGCGGCGCCGTAGTCGGCGTAGAGCCCGAAGTTGTACGACGTCAGGACATCGCGGATCACGTTGCCCCGGACCACCGCCCCGCCGGCGAACGACGAGCCCTGCGGTGCGGACAGGTAGATCCCGCCGCCGTCCATCAGCACGCTCATGCTTCGTTCGACGAGGTTCCCGATCACCTGGGTGTCCCTGGTCTGCTCGCCGCCGGTGATCACGATGCCGTTGTGCGGTACGTCGTGGATCTCGTTGTGCGCCACGGTGGTCTCCTTCGAGGCGATGACCAGGACGGCGGGCGAACCGCGGTACTCGCTGCCGATGTGGTGGACGAGGTTGTCCTCGACAGTGACGCGACTGGAGCCCTCGACGGCGATCCCGCTGCCCGAGATCTCGTCGAAGACGTTTCCCCGGACCTCGACGGCGGTACTGCCGTCGATCGAGAGTCCGCCGGCGCCGAGGCGGGTGAAGTGGTTGCCCTCCAGGATCATCCGGCTGACCGAGTCGAGGACGACGTTGGCCGGTAGCTGGGTCGGTGTCGCCGGAACGTGGACGTAGCCAACGGAAGCGCCCATGTCGATCTTCTGGAATCCGCCCCGCTCGTGGCGAGCGTTGCCGTGATAGTGCAGGTAGCCGCCGGAGCGGGAGGGGCCCGACCAGTTCGCGTCGGCGAAGGTGAGGCCGCGCAGCACGATGTCGTGCACGCCCTGCCCGCTGACGATCGTGTCGAGAACGGGCACGACCGCTGTGGTCCTGCCGATCTCCTCGCCGGGGCGCGGGCGGTAGTGCAGGACGTGTTTGCCCGGTTCGGAGCGGTCGGTCGCGAAGGTGCCCGGCTCGCCGAGGAAGGCCACGTTGTTCTCGAGCACGGACGGCGCGGCGAGGCCGTCCCAGGTCCCGTCACCCTCTGCGCCGTACCACTTCGAGTCGTAGAGGGCCTTGGCGTTGTCGAAGGCGGGCTGGGCCATGGTGATGGTGGTCGAGGAGCCGTCCCCGGAGATCGCGGCGACCGCCAGGCGAGCCTCGGCCCACGGATAGACGCCTGGGTAGACGAGCTCCAGCCCCGAGGGATCCGGCCACGACTGCGGTTCCGCGCTGTCCGTGACGTAACCGGTAGCAGTTTTCGTCACGTTCCCGGGAAGCCCGGTGCGAGCCGCCCGGGCCGCTGGGCGGCCCTCGACGGAGAGTCGTCGTGGCTCCAGCTCGCCGATCGGGGCGGTCCAGACACCGTCGGCGCCCGCGGACCAGCCGGCGACCTCGCGGCCGCCGCTGAGCACGACCTCCTCCTGGTCGGCCGTTCCGTAGCCGTGTGCCTGGTAGGCCACCCGGAAGCCGTTCGTTCCGGAGTCGGCCTGCGTGGCGTCGAAAGTGAGCGGTTCTTCGAGGTGGTAGACACCGGCCCGGAAGGTGACGACGATGTCGCCGGTCATCTCGGCGGTGAGAGCGCGCACCGCTCGCTGCGCCGCGTGCGGGGTGGCGAACGGCCGGTCGAGGGTGCCTGGCCAGTCGTCCTGGCCGTCGGGGGACACGTAGAACCTGTTTTCGGGCATGATGAAGCGGCTCCAACGAGTTGATTTATGGAATATACTGAGGTTTATCAGTTAAACAGGATCGAGCGACGAGCGTCAAGGGAGTTGTGGTGGCTGAGGACGACGTGCAGCCGGATCCGGAACGTGCGATCGAGCTGCTGTGGGGCGCGCACGAACCGGCCAGGCCCGGGCTGAGCCTCGGCCGGATCGTCGCGGCGGCGATCGAGGTCGCGGACGCCGAGGGGCTCGGCGCGCTGTCCATGCGCAAGGTCGCTGAACGCTTCGGCACGACGACGATGTCGCTCTACCGCTACGTTCCCGGCAAGGCGGGGCTGGTGGAGCTCATGCGGGACGCCGTCTACGGCGAAGTGCCCCTGGAGCCCGCGGACGGGCTGGGCTGGCGCGCCGGCCTCGAGCGCTGGGCGCGGCGGGCGTGGACGATCCACCAACGGCATCCTTGGCTGGTCCACAGCGCGGGAAGCCGCCGCCTGCCCGGTCCGAACATCATGGCCGGGTACGACCACGCGCTCGACGTCGCGTCACGCGGCGGTCTGGCGCCGGCCCAGGTGATCGCGGTGGTGAATCTCGTGGGCGGGTTCGTCGAGTCGGTCGCGCGTCAGGCGGGGGAGACCGCTGAGCTCCAACGGCGCACCGGGATCTCCCATGAGCGCTGGTGGAGCGAGCGAGAGTCCCTGTTCGAGCGGATGGACGCCTATCCGGCCCTGGGAAGGCTGTGGGAGAGCGGCGGTATGGACGAGCCGCTCGATCCGTTCGAGTTCGGGCTGCAGCGCACGCTCGATGGCGTCCAGGCGCTCGTCGCGAGCCAGGGGAGTGAGGTAATGCGTGACGAAAATAGCCGAGCCAAATGCGTGATGTGCGGGAAGTCGTTGGACGAGGGAGGTCGAGGGCGGCCACGGGACTACTGCTCGAGGGCCTGTCAGCAACGTGCCTATCGCCGGCGTCATTCGACTACGTCTTGATCCTGGCGGTCGCGCCGGTCAAGGAAGCTGCCCGTCAGGCGACCGGACTCGGGTGCCTCGTCCGGGGTCAGGTCGTGGAGCAGAGCGGAGGCAGGGTCTCCGTGCCGGATCACCATGGTGCGGGTGACCTTCGGGTACTTCTCCGCCCACCTGGCACCGGTCCTCTGTTCGGCGGGGGCTCGGCCGTGCCCGAGTGCCGGGAGTAGGCTCGCTCGGCCGCAGCCACCCACTGCTCGAAGGAGAGAAACGGTATGCACCTGGCCGCCGCCGCGGGCGTCGCACGGAGCCGGTTCCAGGCGTGGACCGCGCCGCTCGCGCCGTCCGCGGCGATCACCGCCACTGACGGACGCCTGGTCGCAGGGCCGAGGTACCTCAGCAGGGGCGGCCGTCCGGTCGTCCCCGTCTCCGGCGAGCTCCACTTCTCCCGTGTGCCCCGCTCCGACTGGGACGCCAGGCTCCGGCTCATGCGAGCGGGTGGCGTGACGGCGGTCTCGACCTACGTCATCTGGATTCATCACGAGGCCGAGCGGGGCGAGGTGTCGTTCGACGACGGTCTCGACGTCGCCGCCTTCATCGACACGGCGGAGGCCGCGGGGCTGGACGTCGTCCTGCGCATCGGCCCCTGGGCCCACGGCGAGGTCCGCAACGGCGGCCTGCCCGACTGGGTGCAGGAGCTCGACGTCCGGCATCGCACCGACGATCCCGGTTATCTCGACGTCGTCCGGACGTGGTTCGGCGCGCTCGGCGCTCACCTGGCGGGTCGAGTGCGACCGGGCGGGCCCGTCGTCGCGGTGCAGATCGAGAACGAGCTCTACGACCAGCCCGAGCACATCAGGACGCTGATCGGTATGGCCCGCGAAGCCGGGATCGAGGCGCCGATCTGGACGGCGACCGCGTGGGGCGGCGCCGAGCTGCCGGACGAGGTGATCCCGCTCTACGGCGGGTACGGCGACGGGTTCTGGGTCCCATCCGACCACCCATGGGACGCCAGCTTCCGGGCGCACTACTTCTTCGGCCACGTCTGGGACGATCCCGGCATCGGCTCCGACCAGCGGGAGGACGCCGGTACGCCGCCGCCGACGTCGTCCGAGCACCGCGGCCCCGCGGCGACCTGCGAGCTCGGGGGTGGCATGGCGGCGTCCTACCACCGGCGGCCCGTGCTCCGGCCCGGGGACGTCGCGGCGATCGCCCACACCAAGATCGGCAACGGCTCGGTCTGGCAGGGCTACTACATGTACGCCGGCGGCAGCAACGTCTGGCGCGGCCCTGACCTGCAGGAATCTCTCGCCACCGGGTACCCCAACGACCTCCCGGTGTTCGACTACGACTTCCACGCGCCGATCGGTGCGGCAGGTTCGAGGTCGCCGTCGTTCGACCTGCTGCGCGACCAGCACGCGTTCCTCGCCGCCTTCGGTGACCGCCTCGCGACGATGTCGGCGTCGATGCCGGAGACCCCGCCCGCGGACCTGGACGACACGAGCACGCTGCGATGGGCGCTGCGCAGCGACGGCACCAGCGGTTTCGTCGTGATCGGGCAGCACCAGCCGTACGTCGAGATGCGGGATGCCGAGCCGACCCGGTTCGCGATCGAGCTCACGGACCGCGTCGTCGAGCTCCCCGCCGCGCCCGTGTCGATTCCTGCGGGGACGATGGCGCGCTGGCCCGTGGGGCTGCGGCTCGCGGGCGCACCGGAGATCGAGTGGGCGACCGCCTCGGCGGTCACGATCCTCGATGGGGACGGCGACGACGACCGGGTCACCCTCGTGCTCCGCGCGGAACGAGGCATCACCCCGGCGCTCGCGTTCGCCGATCCCGAGGTGAGCGTCGTCGCACGGTCGGGTGCGGTCGCTCTCGCCGACGGAGCCTGGGCGGTCACGGCGGAGGACAGCGCGCTGCTGGAGGTGCGCACCGCCGGGGCGGCGCTCGACGTCCTCGTCCTGGGGCCGGACCGGGCGGCACGGACCTGGGTGCTCGACCGCGGTGGCCGCCGGACGCTGCTGGTCGCGGACGACGATCTCTGGACCGCGGCGGACGGATCGCTCGCCGCGCGCACGACCGGCACCACGGCGGGTGCGGTCGAGCGCTGGGAGCCGACGTCGGGCCGGTTCGTGCGGCTCGCCGGCCCGGACGCCGAGCCGCGTTCGGGCGCGTGCGCCGTCGTCGGGGAGCGTCCGCCCGGCGAGGTGCCCGCAGGCTACGGCGGCACGAGCACGCGCGGCGCGGCCCCGGGCCACGACCTCGTGCGGCGGACGGGCGCCGTCTGGGACGTCGAGCTGCCCTCGTGGACCGCGGAACCGGGCGTCGACGCCGTCATCGACGTGGAGTGGGCGGGCGACGTGGCGCTGCTCGAGGTCGACGGCACGGTTGTCGCCGACAGGTTCTGGGACGGCACATCGTGGCGGCTCGACCTCGGGACGCTCGGCCCTCTGCCGGCAGAGCTGCGCCTCGTCGTGCTCCCGCTGCATCCGGACAACCCCGTCTGGCTGCCGGCGGCGGCCGAGGCGAGACGACGCGAGACCGAGGGGCAGCTCGCGGCGCTCGGCGCGATCACCGTCGCCGAGCGCGTCACCTGGACGGCCGCGCGCGACTAGCGCTTGATCTCTGCGGTTCGTCGTGTCCGTTGTGGTGCCGCGAGATCGGTCAGTTGCACGCGGCCTGGGATGACTTCGGTCGGTTGCTCTGAGATCGGAAGATCGCCGAGGAGGTCGTGCGCACGCTCGTCGGTTCGATCGGGCTGGTGCTCGCCATCCC